>NZ_JANKAS010000001.1:0-300000 GCF_024622505.1 Irregularibacter muris | reverse complement strand
ATGTTCTTAAAATGCTTGCCCTTGGAGCCGATGCAGTTTTAATAGGAAGACCTTTGGTTTCAGCCTCTTTTGGTGGCCAAACAGATGGCGTAAAGGCTTATATCGATAATATAGCCGCTGATTTAAAGTCAGCTATGATACTAACTGGCTGTAATTCCATCAAAGAAGTTACTGGCAGGATTTTAGTTTAATAACTTCGCTATAATAATATTATTAACTTCATTTCCCTATTGAACATAGGATGTTATTACCTGTTAAAATTTACGCCAAAGGAGGTAATACAATGGAGGAGTTAGGGCAATTTATTAAACAGATCCAACTTGACCAAGAAAATAATATTGTAGTGGTAGTAGAGGAGCAATTGCTTACATTATTGCAAAATAGAAAAGTGCAATTTTTTCTATTTAGTACTGCTAAAAAAGTATTACAGGATGATTTTATAAATTTGGATATAGAAAATAATAGAATAAAAATTAAAGTCATTGAGGGTACTGAAGAGAAAAACCTAGAGAGGGTACGTCAAGAACTTCTAAAAAGCTTTGAGGGGCTGAAACCTTTTCTTCCTAAGAAATAACAAAAAATCCTGATGAATATTCATCAGGATTTTTGTTATTTCTCAATACCCTCCCGGGCTTGCACTCCTTGGGTATAATAGTGTTTTATCTCCTTCATCTCTGTTACTAAATCAGCCAATTCTATTAACTTTTGAGGAGCCTTACGCCCTGTACAGATCACTTCTACATGGGGTGCTCTTCCTTCTATGGCTTCAATGACTTTTTCTATATTAAATAATTTATAATATAGTGCGATATGAATTTCATCTAGAACCACTACATCATATTCACCCTGGGCTAATATTTTTTTTATTTCCTCCAAACCCTTTTGGGCTTTTTGAATATCTTCTTGGGTAGGCTCTTTGAAAATAAAACAATCTTGTCCGAATTGTTTTATTTTTAAATGAGGAAGAAATTCTACTGCCTTTAATTCGCTATAATCCATTCCCTTTATAAATTGACCAAAATAAACCTTTTTTCCAGCGCATACTGCCCGTAAAGAAAGGCCTAAAGCAGCAGTGGTTTTGCCCTTTCCATCTCCCGTATATATCTGTACATATCCTTTATCCATGTAAACCCTCCTAAAACTTTTATTTAAGCATATTTATTGCCTGCATAATTCTTGGCACCACTTGTTTTTTCCTAGATACTATGTCTTTTACAAATACCCCCTGATAGGCCTCTACATTGAAAGCTGTGGAAATAAACTTTCTTATCCCACATTCATAAAGGACATAAGATCCACCTTTTAAGATATCTGTTATAATAAGAAGAGTAAGAAAATGATTTTTTTCTTGATGTACATTTCTTATAAACTCAAGAAATACTTCTTTTCTTGAAAAAACTTCTTCGATATCTAGGGTAAATACTTGTGACACTCCTATTTTATCTTGACCAACATTAAAGACCTTATAGTCCTTGAAAAAGATATCTTGTACACTCTGTCCTTCTAAAGAGGTCCCCGCCTTGAACATACTCATCGAAAAATCCTCTATATCTAGATGTAAAATCTTATTTAATTCTCTAATCGCATGATGATCAATTTCAGTAGTAGTGGGTGACTTTAATGAAAGAGTATCCGATAGAATCCCTGCCATGAGTAACCCTGCCATTTTTGCGCTGATTTCAACTCCATATTCTCTGTACATATTGTAGACAATGGTACAGGTACTCCCTACAGGTAAGTTTCTAAAATGAATGGGTAGAGTAGTGGATATATCTCCTAATTTATGATGATCTATGATCTCCATAATCTCCGCCTCACGAATGCCCTGAGCACTTTGAGCATATTCATTATGATCTACTAGAATAACTTGTTTTTTATCAGGAATTAATAAATGTTGTTTATTCATTATCCCTAGATATTTATTTTCACTATCTACAATGGGATAATTTGCATGGTTTTTATTCACTATTTCTTCCTTAACTTCATCTAGATATTCATTTTCATCAAATTTCATGATATTTTCAGAAATCATAATGGAAGATACAAAATTACATTGGTTTATTAATTTTGAAATGGTATAGGTATCCTTGGGAACTCTGATTAAACTTACCCCTTTTTCCTTGGCTTTTTCAATATATTCTTGAGGTATTTCTTCCTTGCCAGAAATGATGATCAACTGTACTTTACATTTAATGGCATGATCAATAATAGAAAATCTATCTCCTACTATAACAATACTCTCCTCATTTAAGAAATCTAACTTTTTCAATGTCCTGGAATACAATGCAATTACTGATATTTTACCTTGGAATTTTTCTTTTTCAACGACTAATGCCTCCCCCTCTAAATCCTGTAGAATATTGTCCATGGAAGTTTCTAGTTTATATAGATCTCCTGTAATAAGAGCCATAGCAATGTCCTTCATGGTAATAATCCCCATTAATTGATTGTTATGATCTACTATAGGTAGAGTTCGGATATTGTTCTTTTCCATTAGTTTGTAAGCATGTAAAATCGAGTAATGGGGTAAAAGCCCAGGTATTTTATCATAATTTAGATCACGAACTTGGGTTTTAACATTTCCTATAAGATGTGGTGATTCCATTTGAAAATAATCTAAAACATATTTTGTTTCTTTATTCACCGCTCCCAACCTACAAGGGAGGGTATTATTTCCCAGTTTGTTTTTCAAATGTGAAAGTGCTATGGCCGAAGCAATGGAATCAGTATCTGGATTGCGATGGCCAAATATAAGTGTTTTCATCAACATCATCCTCCCTAAAAGTATATTTTCTTACTCGCATTGAAAGTATAACATAAGCTTTGTATATTTTCATTGTAAAAATTTTATATAAAAGGATTATCGGTATTATAAGGTCGAGTAATAATGAAAAAACACTGGCATAGTATAAATACTTTACCAGTGTTTCTTTCTAGTATGGTCTTCTACCACTAATAAAGCGGTTTTTAAAGTAAGCATTGTTTAGAGAGGTGATTTGTATGCTTTTCCCTGGACTAGGTGAATGAATAAAACTATTCCCTCCAACATAGATACCTACATGTCCTGGAAATACAACGATATCTCCAGGTTTTAGCTCACTTTTTGATACACGGGCTCCAAATCCTCCCTGGGCACCTGAACTTCTTGGAATATTAATTCCATATTGTCTATAGATGTAGGATGTAAATCCTGAACAATCAAAACCTGCTGGTGTAGATCCGCCACTTCTATAAGGGGTACCTAGATAATGTCGAGCAGTAGATACAATGGCTGATCCTAAATTGCCATTATATGTAGGTGCTGGTCTATTAGAACTCACTGAATTTTTATTTCCTTTTTTTCTTGAGGATTGTGTTGAAACTGCAGCTCTTGGACGCTCTTTTGTGCCCACCAGTACTACTTTATTCTTTGGTTCCTGCAATACCTTTTCCTCTACAATAGTCTTTTTGCTTTCTACTCCATTGATAAAGGTAATTTCAGCGGTGATTTCTTTTTCCCCTTTTTTGCCTTCTTCTTTAACCTTCTTTTCCCCTTTGTACAGGGATGAATCTTTCTTTTCTTCTACTTTAAAATTAATATCTGCAGTATCCTTATGTCTTTCCACCGTGACAACCTCTAATAAAGATTGAGGAACAACCAAGTTGATCTCTTCTCCTGGTTTTAACTTTTCAATATCTTTATCAGGATTGGCTTGTTCCAAGGTACGAATTCCCATATTGAAGGATCTGGATATATTCCAAGCAGAATCTCCCTGGGCTACCCTATAGGTTTGCATCTTATCATTCTTTTCGCTTAGAGCAGCTAGTGCCTCTTCTTTAGATAATACTGCATCGGCGGGCATATCCTTGGATATTATTTGTACCTCTTGATTAAAAGAAACTTCCAATACTTCAGTGTCTTTTTCACTATCAACTTCTATGTAAGGTTTTTTCACTTCTTCCAATATTTCCTGAGCATCTTTAGTAGAAGTAACAACCAATTCTTCCTGTCCATCTACGACGATAATAGAGGCAGGTTTTAAAACTTCCAGGTTTTGAGAAATAACTTCTCCTAATTTTTTTGAGTCTACCAAATCTTCTTTGTTGACCCGTACTTTCTTCATATCTATGTCTTTTGCGAAATATGCATTTTCGCCATGTTTTTGTGCTATGTCATTTTCTACTATTTTTAGGGCTTCCTCGATGGTGGTTACTTCTTTGACAATTCCAATGTTTTCCCCATTAAGTTGAACTTGATAGGAAAAGCCACTTTGATACACGAAAAAGCTTGTAACACCCATAATCGTTACGATAGAAAAAACAATTAAGGGTTTTTTCCATTGCACTACTTTCTGTTTACTGACCCTAGAGAATTTCGTCCAAAAGTCTTTAACTTTCATTCCTATTGGCTCTTTTTCCATTCCTCATCCTCTCCCCTTGAAAATAATATCCAAAATGAAGTTGTCCTTCATACTTATATATGTATTGTAACATCTTTTCAAATATTCTACAAACTTTTGTTACAACTTTTCTATTTTTTCCCTATAATGTACTAAAAATAAGTTTTTTCATATTCTGCTATACACTGAAAATGGTATATAATGATATATAGATAGCTATCCTAGAGTTTAAAAACCTTTTCAAAAATAATTCTCCTATAGAAAAAATATTTTTATTGTAAAGTAGGTGGCGGCCCATGAAAAAAAACACTTCTCTATCCCTATACTTTTTAATATCTTTGTTCCCTTTCAGCATCTTAATAACTTTTTTCTTCTCAAGATACCCTCTGGTGACAGAGCATATTTATTCTACAGGTATGTATAAAATAATAGGGAATCTTCTATCTCCCTTTTCCAAGATTACTAAGATTTCTGTAGGAGAATTTTTACTCTATATACTTTTGTTGTTTATTCTTTTCCAATGTTTAAGGTTTGTATATCATCTCTTTCAGCCTAGAAGCAATGTAAAAAAAATGTTCTTTACCTTGTTCATCAACATTATTGTTTGTCTTAGTATTCTCTATTTTGTTTTTATTATTACCTGGGGAATAAACTATCATCGGTTGCCCTTTTCTACTATAGCAAATCTAAATCCTCAACCATCTTCTGTAGAAGATTTAGAATCCCTTTGTGAAAATTTAATAGAACAGGCAAATAGCCTTCGAGAAAAGAATCTTGAGGATGAACAAGGGCTAACTGATATTCCCAATAAGTTAAAATCTGTGCCTGAACGTTCTAATCTAGGCTTTTCTATTTCTTCTAGGGTGTATCCCGAGCTAGGAGGGAGAGATGTTTATCCCAAAGGTGTTTTTCTTTCAAATCTTATGTCCTATGCTGGTATCGCGGGTATATTTTTCCCCTTTACAGGAGAAGCCAACTTCAACACCTTACTTCCTGATGTTCAGCTACCCAGTACGGTCACCCATGAAATAGCCCATCAACGAGGTTTTGCCCGAGAAGATGAAGCGAATTATATTGCATATCTAGTGTGTAGCCATCATCCTGATGTAGATTTTCAATACTCAGGAATATTATTGGCGCTGTCCCATTCTATGAATAAGTTATATGAATATGATCAGGATAAGTATCTTCATTTGACAAAGAACTATAGTAAGGGATTGATCCGAGATCTTGATTCTATTAAAGAATTTTGGAGTTCTTATGAAGGCCCCTTAGAGAGATTTTCCTCTAAAATGAATAATTTATATTTAAAATCCAATCTTCAAGAAGAAGGGGTCCATAGTTATGGTCGAATGGTGGATTTACTTCTAGCAGAATTTAAAGAAGGTAGAAAAACCTCAATGAAATAAAGGTTTTTCTACCTTAATTCTTCCCTTATTATCTGATTAAATCCTTCACTACCTCTGATGCAATGATTAAACCTGCTACCGAAGGTACAAAGGATACGCTACCTGGAATTTGTCTTCTTTCAACACAAGTCCTATCTTTGCTAGGACATATGCAATTTGTTTTGCAACCCCCATCTAACTCTAAGGGTGTTAAAGGCTTTTCCTTAGAAAACACTACCTTTAATTTAGGAATATTTCTTTTTCTTAGTTCAGTTCTCATTACCCTCGCTAAGGGGCACACCGATGTTTTATAAATATCTGCGACCTCTAACATCGTAGGATTTAATTTATTTCCAGCTCCCATACTGCTCATCATAGGAATATTCATTTTATGGCATCTTTCTACTAAATCCAGTTTAGAGGAGACCATATCAATAGCATCTACCACATAGGAGTATTCCTGGGATAGCATTTTCTCTGCACTTTCTGGGTTGTATAATTCCTGAAAAACTTCCACTTGGGCTTTGGGGGCAATTTCTAAAATTCGTTCTTTCATGACCTCTACCTTGGGTTTTCCTACTGTTTTTCTAGTAGCATGGATTTGTCTATTGATATTGGTTAAGCAAATATCATCATCATCTATCAATACAAAAGAACCTACTCCTGAACGAACTAAGCCTTCTACAACAAAAGTCCCCACTCCACCAATTCCAAAAACAGCAACTTTACTATTTTTTAATTTATTTAATCCCTCAGTTCCTATTAACATTTCTGTTCTTGAGAAGGAATGTAACATTTTAATAATCACCTCTATAATTGGTTATTTTTATTATTTTTGCGAAAAACTATCTTTTAAAAATTCTCAATGATCCAAAATACATTTTATCATAGATAAAAACCTCAACAAAGTATAAATACAGAAGATTATTTTCCTGTGTTTAACAACTTATCCATACTTTACATAGTGTATTCTCAACAAAACTACACATACTATTATTGCAAAACCAATTAGGAGGTGAAAACTATGGCAAACAGAAGTAGTAATAGAGTTTTAGTTCCTGAAGCTAGAAAAGCCCTTGATAGTTTTAAACTAGAAGTAGCTAACGAACTTGGAATTGCAAACTATGATTCAATGGATAAAGGTAATTTAACTTCCAGAGAAAATGGTTATGTTGGTGGTACTATGGTCAAGAAAATGATTGAAAAGGCGCAAAATCAAATGGCAGGTAAATAATTTAATATAAAATCAAAGGAGATCCATATTTGCGGATCTCCTTTGATTTTTAAATATATTTTTTCTATTTTATTGCTCTATCTACTTTTATTTTTTTTCCTTTAATTGTAGTTTTGGGAAGTTGGTTTAAGACTATTTTTTCCTTTCCATTCAGTATATCTACATAGGATATATTGTCCTGAATATCAATAATTCCGATATCTTCTGATGCAATTCCTTGGATACTTGTCATTGCCCCTAAAATATCCCCTGGTCTTATTTTTTTATTTTTCCCTGCTTTAATATAAATCTTTGTAATTTCTTGATTTAATTTTAACCCCTTATCTTTTTTCATCTTTGGCTTATGTTGTACTTGCTCCTGAAAAGCTTTCCTTCCTTGTTCTATATCTTTTTCCGAGGGTAATTCCCCTGGCGATATTTTATAAGCTAAATAATCCTCAATTTGATTAAACCATCTCACTTCTCTTGGGGTTACTAGGGTGAGAGCAACACCTTGTTTTTCTGCCCGTCCCGTTCTTCCAATTCTATGGATATAAGATTCCTTTTCTACAGGGACATCAAAATTTACCACAAGGTTGATATTCTCTATATCAATTCCCCTGGCGGCCACATCGGTGGCAATCAAAAAGCCAAAGGTCCCTTGTCTAAACTCCTTCATCACTGTAAGCCGTTCCTCCTGTTCCATTCCGCCATGTAGTGCACCACAACGATAGCCTTTGCTCTGCATCTTTTGCAAAAGCCAGTTTACGGTATTTTTTGTATTGCAAAACAAAATACAACTATCTGGTCTATAAACATAGATTAACTTATTTAGCAAACTAAATTTCCCCTTTTCTTCCACGGGATAATAGTATTGTTGTATTCTCTCTGTCGCAGGATTTTTTGAGCTTATCTCAATCAATTTCGGCTCTTCCATATGTTTTTCACAAAGATATAGGATTTTTTCCGGGATTGTAGCGGAAAATAACATAGTTGTTCTAGAGATAGGCAAGGTTTTTATAATCGTTTCCACATCTTCAATAAATCCCATATTTAACATTTTGTCTGCTTCGTCAATGACCAAGTAATTTATTTTTTCCAGATTAATATTGCCTTTTTGTATATGATCTAATGTTCTGCCGGGCGTACCTACAATAATGTGCACTCTTTGTTTTAACTCTCTGACCTGACGTTCAAAAGATTGTTTTCCAAAAATAGCTTCGCATCTTATTCTTTTAAATCTTCCTATGTTGAATAATTCTTCTTTAACCTGTACGGCCAATTCCCGGGTAGGTACTAAGATTAAAGCCTGTGGACTGTTTTCCTCTATTTCTATCCTCTCACAGATTGGGATAGCAAAGGCAGCTGTCTTTCCGCTACCAGTTTGGGACTTAACAATAAGATCTATGCTCTCCAGTGCAGAGGGCAGTACTTTCTCTTGAACATTGGTAGGGGTCATATATCCCAATTTTTCTAATGCTCTTATTATTTTTTCATCTAACTTAAAATCCTGAAAGCTTACTTTATTCATTAATATTTACCTCACTATAACTTGTATTTAGCCTTATTCTACCCAAAAATCTATAAAATCCTACTTGACGGAAAATGTAGAATAGAAAAGGTGATCTCTTGCCAACAGATAAGCTTTGTTCTTTTAAAGTAAAAACAGTGGTAAATACCACTGTTTTTAAATAACAATATTTTTTTCTTCTCCATTCATCCATGAGTAAACATTATCAAATACAATTTTTGCTCTTTTTATCATGGATTCCTCTGTAGCAAAGGCTACATGGGGTGTAACTAAAACATTTTTGGCATGAAAGAAAGGATGGTCAGGGGCAATGGGAGGCTCTATTTCAAATACATCTATTCCTGCTCCGGCAATTCTATCTTCATTTAATGCAGCTGCTAAAGCCTTACTATCCAATACAGGTCCCCTAGCAGTATTAATAAGAATAGCATTTTTCTTCATCCAGGATAATTCTTCTTCCCCAATTAATTCTTTTGTATCCTTTGTTAGAGGAACATGCAAGGATACGATATCACTTTTTGACATCAATTCCTTTAGACTCACATATTGGATACCTAATTCCTTTGCTTTTGGAGATTGAGATCTATTATATCCCAAAAGATTACAATTGAATACTTTTAATAGCTCTGCTGTACGCAGTCCAATACCACCTGTTCCAACAATTCCTACGGTTTTTCCATTTAACTCATTTCCCATCAACCCTGCTTTTGTTCCCTCACATCGTGTGACCTCATCACATTTTACTATATTTCTTAGTAAGGTGATGATCATGCCTAGGGTTAGCTCCGCCACAGCCTCAGTGGCATATCCTTGAGCATTGGATACTTTTATTCCTCTAGCCTGACAAATTTCTTGGTCAATGTGGTCATACCCTGTAAAAGCCACGGATATGTATTTTAAATTTTTTGCTGCCTTTATCACTTCACCACTTAAAGGATTATTGGCTATAATGAGTATATCTGCATCCTTGACTCTCTCTTTCAAAATCTCTTCATCTTTTTCTACTGTATCATAAGCTATGAATTCATGACCCATTTCTAAGAGTTTGCTGGATAAATTTTTTAGCTTTTCTTCACGAATAGAAAGTGGTTCCAATAATACAATTTTCAACAGTAACACGCTCCTTTTATATCTAAAGTTATTCTTATTGTATCTTTTTTTATACGTAAAAACAAATATAACTTCTCCTTGTCATGCACGACTCTATTGTTTTTAACGATTTCTCCCCCTAGTTGCTCTCTTTTTCCCTTGAATCTTTTGTTTTTGAGATCCCCCAGATTTTTTATCCTTTGTCCAGCTTTTTTCCTGTCTTCTCTTATCCGAGAACTTTGCTATTTTATTATATTTTTTATTCTTTCCCGTGCCATGACTGGGAGCTTTATCATCATTGCTTTTTTCCCCAATCTGTTGTGAACTTATCTTTTCTAAGTTCATCCCTATTTCTTTTTCTATGCTATTTAGCATTTGGTCATCCCTGAGCGTTGCAAAGGTAATAGCCACCCCCTTTTCCCCTGCTCGACCGGTACGCCCTATACGGTGGATATACCCTTCTGTATCCTGGGGCATATCATAGTTAAACACATGGGTTACTCCCTCTATATCTAATCCCCGGGCAGCCACATCGGTTGCCACAAGAAGCTGTATATCCGCCTTTCTAAAGGCTTTCATTACTCTTTCCCGCTTTGCTTGACTTAGATCTCCATGAAGTTCTTCTACATTGTACCCCTTCTCTCCCAAGGCATAATTTAGTGCACTTACACGGCGTTTAGTACGACAAAAGATTATGGCCATAAAGGGCCTATACTTATCTATGGTCATGCATAGTTCGCCCTGTTTTTTCCTATCGGTAGTTTTTATCACTATTTGCCTTATTTCATCAAGGATTATTCTCTCACTTTGTACTTGTATTTGCACAGGTTGGTTCATATATCGAGTTGCCATAGCCCCTACTCCCTTAGGCATTGTAGCTGAGAAAAACATGGTTTGGCGCTCCCTAGGTGTTTGCCTTATGATATCTTCTACCTCATTTAAAAACCCCATGTGGAGCATTTGATCCGCTTCATCGAGAACAAGCATGGAAACTTTACCTATATTGATGGTTTTTCTTCTCAGATGGTCTAGTAATCGTCCTGGTGTTCCTATCACAATATGTATATCTTTTTTTAACTTTCTAATCTGCCCTTCTACATCCTGACCTCCATAGGCAGATAATATTTTTATATCTTTATTCGCTACTAGTTTCTTTGCTTCTGATGTTATCTGGATAGCCAGTTCCCTAGTGGGTGTAACAATGAGAGCCTGTATAAAAGGCTTGTTTGCGTCAATTTTTTCTATGATGGGGAGCATAAAAGCAAGGGTTTTTCCCGTGCCTGTTTGAGCTTGGGCAATAACATCCAGCCCCTTCATAAGTACTGGAATAGTTTTTACCTGTATTGGTGTTGGTTCTTTTATGCCGTTTTTGGCTAATGTAGCACTCATTTCTCTATTAATACCTAATACCCCAAAGTTTTTCATCATATTCATTTTTCCTCCAATTTTTATTTATGATCTATAAATCTGTTTCTTCCCCATTTATGGAGGAAGATCAATATCCTTTATTCCCTTTCTCTTGATTATAAATAATAATATCCTCCCATAGAATAGGGAGCTGTTCTAGCGTAAGAAAGGAATGCTATATCTATCCTTTAGCATTCCTCTATAACTATTATTTATATATTGATAAGAATAAAATTTTCTTATTTCACCATCAACTGTTCATGAATAGCCCTAGCGGCAGTTTTTCCTGCTCCCATAGCTAAAATTACTGTGGCCGCCCCTGTAACAGCATCGCCACCAGCATATACCCCTGGTTTATTTGTAGCTCCCGTTTCTTCTTCCACAAGAATACCACCCCATTTTTGGGTTTTTAGCCCTTTTGTAGTGGACTTTATTAGTGGATTGGGAGATTGACCTATAGCTATAATAACCGTTTCTACTTCTAACTGATGCTCTGATCCCTCCTTAGGAACAGGTCTTCTTCTACCAGAATCATCGGGTTGCCCTAGTTCCATATCAATGCATTTTATGGCTTCTACCCAACCATCCTCTGTGCCTAAAATTTCTGTTGGATTAACCAAAAGTTTAAAAATAATGCCCTCTTCTTTTGCATGGTGTACTTCTTCCAGCCTTGCAGGCATTTCCTCTTCAGATCGACGGTAGATGATATAAACTTCTTCTGCTCCTAATCTTTTGGCACTTCGGGCAGCATCCATAGCTACATTGCCACCTCCTATGACTGCCACCTTCTTTCCGATCCTAATAGGCGTATCATATTCTGGAAACTTGTAAGCTTTCATAAGGTTGACTCTCGTTAGAAATTCATTGGCCGTATATACACCATTTAAGTTCTCCCCTGGGATATTTAAAAAGTTGGGTAATCCTGCACCAGTGCCTACAAAAACGGCTTCAAAATCCTCTTCTATGAGCTCATCAATGGAATATATTCTACCTATGACCATGTTGTTTTTAATGGTAACACCTAAATTTTGTAAAGACTGCACTTCCTTATTTACAATTTCCTTGGGCAATCTAAATTCTGGTATTCCATAAACTAATACTCCCCCAGGGGTATGGAAGGCTTCAAAAATAGTTACTTCATAGCCCATTTTTGCTAAATCTCCTGCACAAGAAAGACCTGCTGGTCCTGAGCCAACGATGGCTACTTTCTTTCCATTAGGTTGTATATCTATCTTCTCTTCCTGAACATTTTCCATATACCAATCTGCTACAAATCTTTCTAATCTTCCAACCCCAACGGGTTCTCCCTTTTTCCCTCTAACACATAGTCCTTCACATTGATTTTCCTGGGGACATACTCTGCCACATACAGCAGGTAAGGAATTGGTCTCTTTTATCTTATGATAGGCCCCTTGAAAATCTCCTTCTGCTACCAATTTGATAAATTCGGGAATTTTTACATTTACTGGACATCCCTGTACACAAGGTTTGTGTTTGCATTGCAAACATCTTTTAGCCTCTTCTATGGCTGATGCCTCTGTGTATCCCAAAACTACTTCTAAAAAGTTTTTGTTTCTTACTTGTGGATTTCTTTCTGATATTGGAACTTTTTTCAAGGACATATTAGGCATTTTTTAGTACACCTCCCATAGTACATTCATGATCTTTTGCAGAGGACCTTTCTTGATCCTTATACATAGATTGTCTCCTCATGGCTTCATCAAAGTCTATGAGATGTCCATCAAAATCAGGGCCGTCTACACAGGCAAATTTAGTTTTACCTCCTACAGTTACCCGACATCCTCCACACATACCCGTACCATCAATCATTACCGGATTCATACTAATAATGGTTTTTATCTCATAATCCCTAGTTAAATCACATACCGCCTTCATCATGGGAAGTGGTCCAATCGCTATCACTAAATCATATTCATTTCCTTGGTCTATTTGATTTTGTAATACATTGGTCACAAATCCTTTATTTCCATTAGATCCATCATCCGTTGTGATAAAGATTTCATCACTTATTGCTGTCATTTCCTCCTCAAGAATAATTAAATCCTTATTTCTAAACCCAGCAATCAGATGAACTTGGGCTCCTAAACTATGCAATTTCTTGGCTTGAGGAAAGGCGATTGCTGTTCCTAGACCTCCCCCTATCACCGCCACTTTTTTATACCCTTCCAAATGAGATGCTTCTCCTAATGGGCCTACAAAGTCTAACAGATGTTGCCCTTCCTCCATATTTCCAAGTAATTGGGTAGTTTTTCCAACTTCTTGAAAAATAATCGTTACTGTACCTTCCACCCTATTATAATCCGCAATAGTTAGAGGAATTCTTTCTCCGCCTTCATATACTCTTAAAATAATAAATTGTCCTGGCTCCGCTTTTTTTGCTATAGCCGGTGCATGGATATCCATTGATTTAACATAAGGATTAAGTACTCTTTTTCGAATAATCTTGTACATTTATCCAGTCCTCCTTTTGATATTGAGTCTAGAAATTATATTTCCAAATGACTTTGAAATTTTATCAACACATTGTTACTTTTTTATCTAAATGTAAAGCATTATCAATTAATAGCTATTTTATCATACTTACTTTTTTTCGTACAGACTTACAATGAATCCTCCTCTTTAAACCCTTTTAAAGTTGTAATGATTAATATACACCAAGAAGCAACCCTTTTAGGTTGCTTCTTGGTGTATATTTTATTTCATATTTTACCTTTATATTTTCCATACCTATAGTAATACACTTACTCTAAAACTGCCTAGTGTACTTGCAGCTTTATATGCTTCCTGTATATCCCCTAGTTTATATGTTTTTTCAACTAGTTTGGACACATCAACAAACTTTTCATTTAATAATTTTGCTGCTGTAAAAAAATCCTTCATGTCTGCCCCATAGGTTCCTATTAATTCAATTTTTTTATAATGAATAATATTAGAATCTACGTCCATTTTTGGAGCTGGATAGCCAGCTGCAAAGTATAGTATCCGTCCATGAAGTTTTTTCACCATTTTCATGGCCTGTTCATTTGCTTTTGTGGTACCTACAGCAATAATTACTGCATCTGCTCCTCGTCCATTAGTTCGTTTATGAACTTCCTCAACTGGATCTTTTTCCAAAGCATTGATCACATCAAAACCTAGGGATTCAGCTGCTGCAATTTTTTTCTCCATGATCTCGGTAATAATTACCCTAGCTCCGTGGGCCCTTACTGCCTGAGCATTTAATAACCCCATCGTCCCAGCCCCAATAATCACAACGGTTTCAAAGGGTTTTATTCTAGTTTTTTCAAGACCTTCTACAACTGTAGCTAAGGGTTCTAGAAATGCTGCCTCACTGGCATTTAAGTCTGGATTCATTTTCATCAGTACTTTAGCGTCTCTAACGCTGTAATCTGCGTATCCAAATGCTCCCAAATACCCGTCCTTTGTTGCTTGGTTTTTTACATTAATACACTCACTAGTAATTCCCTGCCTACATGGATCACATTGCCCGCAATAGGTGTAAGCCATGGCAACTCGGTCACCAATTTCAAGCTCACTAAGTACATTTTTCCCTTTCTTTACGATTTTCCCTGACCATTCATGACCACCTGCCATGGGATATCCCTGATGTTCTCTCAATCCCATCCATTGACCATAGTCTGTTGTACAGATATTACAAGCCTCATGCTTTACTAAAACTTGGCCCTCACCAATCTCTGGCAAATTTCTTTTATGCACTTCGGCATTTCCCTTTTCCGTTAACACCGCAAATGTCATTTTTTTAATTTCCATAATATAGTCCTTTCATGATAAATTATTTTATAGTGCTAATTTAAATATTTTATTCACATCTCCTTGATGCAATTTTATAAAGTTACCTACAGATCCATTCATTGTGCACTTATGACTCATATTCTCTAAATGTTCATCATGAATGTTTAAATCCCTTAGCCTAGTCGGTGCCCCTATTTGTTTAAAGAATTTTTCTGTTTCGAATATGCCTTCCATAGCTGTCCGGTCTAAATTATCCAAGTCTATTTCGATGTTCCACACTCTATTAGCAAATTGGGCAAATCTATTGGTGTTTGTTTTATATACGTACTTCATCCATGCTGGAAATATAATAGATAGGGTAAAACCATGGGTAATATCGTATTGGGCACTGATTTCGTGGGCAATCATATGGGAACCCCAGTCTTCTTCTCTGCCAGTACCCAAAAGGCCATTATGAGCCAATGTACCCGCCCACATAATTTCTGCCCTTGCATGGTAATTTTCTGGTTCTTCTAAAACAATGGGTATGTTTTTAATCAAGATTTTTAGTAAGCCCTCACATAATCTATCTGTTAGGTCAACATTTTCTGTATTGGTAAAGTACCTTTCAAAGACATGGGCCATGATGTCAATTGCTCCGGCAATGGTTTGCTTTTGAGGTAATGTAAATGTAGTCTCTGGGTTTAATATGGCAAATTTAGGTCTTAATTCTTCTGTGCTAAAAGCTCTTTTTAGCCCTTTATCTTGATTTGTGATTACCGTTGTGGTACTGGATTCGCTGCCTGCTGCTGGAATTGTTAGAATTGTTCCTAGTGGTAAAACTTCATTTTCAAAAACTTCTCCACTAAAGCAACTCCATATATCTTTATTACACTTTGCCCCCATTGCTATTGCTTTGGCTGTATCGATGACACTTCCGCCACCCACCGCCAATATGAAGTCTATATCTGATTTCCTTGCTTTATCAATACCTTCCAAAACTAAATCTAGCCTGGGATTAGGTTTTACCCCTGAAATTTCTTCAAAAATAAGCTGGTTTTTATCCAGCTGAGCAACAACCTTATCATAAATACCGTTTTTCTTTATGCTATTTCCTCCATAAACGAGTAATACTTTTCTTCCCCATTTGGAAATTTCCTTAGAAAGATCATCAAAAGAATTTTTTCCAAAAATTATTTTTGTTTCGTTCTGAAAATTAAAGTCTAACAATTTTCCACCTCCACTATACCTTTGTTTATGCTTTACCTACTGATCCAAATAATCTAACATAATGCTCTAATTTTTCTTTGTAACCCTTTATTCCGGTTTCAAAAGCGTCATATAAGTTTACGTTTTGAATAGCAAATTCTCCACTCTTTCCATCTTTATCCACAATTACATTGCCTTCTAGATAATTATTTAATTGATACACCGCTGCATTACTCAGATCAGTAAAAAGATTAACTTTTTGTATACCCTTTTCTATACATTTTGCTAAATTTTCATCCCCCGTTCCTGATCCACCATGAAGTACTAGGGGGATCTCAACCTTACTTTTAATTTCTTGCAATAGTTCAAAGTCTATTTTGGGTGTTCCTTTGTAAGTCCCATGGGAGGTTCCTATAGCAACCGCAAGGCAATCTATTCCTGTATCCTTCACGAACTGAACCGCTTCATCGGGATTGGTTAAACCTTCATCCCTAGTTTGTTCATATTCTGAACCAATCCCAACGTGGCCAAGCTCAGCCTCAACAGATACATTCACCGCATGAGCTATTTTTACAATTTCCTTTACTTCCCTTACATTTTCCTCATAGGGTTTTTGTGATCTATCCACCATTACAGAAGAAAATCCATTTTTAATAGCTAATACGGCTTCTTCAAAGGTAGCACCATGATCCAAATTTAATGCAACATTAACATTGGGATATTTTCTTTCATAGAATCTCGAAATATCCCCTACAATTTCTATTAGATCATATCCAGCACAATCAATAATTATGGGTGCTTTCATTTCTTGAGCTACTTCAAACACACTTCTAATGGTTCCTGCATCTATAACATTTGGAGCTGCAATTCCATAAGCGTTTTTTTTAGCATGTATTAAGATTTCTTTCATTGGCACTATCATAATGACATCCCCTTTTTGTATTATAAAATCCCAAAATATGACCCTATCAAGCTTATAGCTAAAATAATAACTAGTAAAACAGATATGTTTTGGCTCTTATTTTTCAAGTAGTAGTATATGCCAAATACAACAGCCAACGGTAGTAATCCTGGTGCTATTCCATCTAGGATTTCTTGAATACTTATACCATTTGTATTAGATAAGTTTATGGAAACTGGTGTACTAATTTTAATAAAATTCGCTGATAATGACCCCATCATAAAAAGTCCTAAAATACTGGCTCCAGTTATTAACTCCTGGATCCATCCTGATTGAAGAATAGATTTTATAGATTCTCTTCCTAATGTATAGCCTAGTTTCCACAAATAATATCCTTCAAATAAGGTAGCTATTACAAATAGAAATGGAATAAAAGCACCCAATGAACTACCTGTAATTCCAAAGGTAACTGCTAATGCTGCAAAAATTGTTTTAAGAGTTCCCCAGTCAATGGTATCCCCAATTCCGGAGATTGGTCCCATTAAACCAGTTTTAATACCGGTAATCGCCTCATCTGGTATACTATCACTATTGGCCTTTTCTTCTTCCATTGCAACTGTTACACCATGTATTAGATTAGCCCATGTTCCCTGACTATTAAAGAAATTAAGGTGCCTAGTCAATGCTTTACTTAAATCATCCTTTTTTCTATATAACTTCCTTAAAATAGGTATCATACTTGCACAAAATGCTACTGATTGCATTCTTTCATAAGAGTTTGATACTTCACACCCCATATACCAAGTCATAAAAGATCGTGTTTTATCTTTTTGTGATAAAACAATTGGTTTAGTTTTGCTTATTTGTTCACTCATATTCTTTGCCCTCCCTCTTCATTATCGCTATTTGGGGATTTTCCTAAAAAAATTATCAGTAAAGCAACGCACGTACCAAAAATTGCAGAGGCCATAATATTTAATTCCAAATATTGAACTAAGAAAAATCCTATAATGAAAAAAGGTAATAGCTTTTGCTTTCCAATGATAAATATGATTATTGCAAATCCTAGTGCTGGTAATATACCACCTGCTACACTTAAGCCATGCAATATCCATTCGGGAATGATATCTAGAAATCCTTGGACTGCATTTGCTCCATAGAAATTAGCTAAAAATACCGGTGGAAATCTTAAAAGAAATCCCAACAACATAGGCCAGACAAATGCACACATATATATACCTTTTGTATTGGCATTTAATGCATGCTTATCTGCTAGATGGGCGAAACCTGCATTTATAGTTCTTCTAGCTTGATCTACAAATACTCCAAGTACTCCAAAGGGGATAGCAAATGTAACTGCCATTTGAGGATCCATACCGGTTTGAAGCCCTATAGGTATAGCAATCAAACCAGCTAAGCATTCATCTGCAGGCATATTTGCTCCAGCTGCAACCATCCCCATATAAACAAGTTCTATGCTGGCCCCCATTATCATTGCGGTAGGTACATCCCCCATGATTAATCCTATTGGAAGCGCCATAACGATGGGCTGACAAATAAACCAGTGAAATGTATAACCCAGTTTACTTTGCCCCAACCAATACCAAAAACCAGTAAAAATGGCCAAAAACAACGATCCACTCATTAATTATCACCTCTTAATATTTTTTTAGGATTTTATCTATTTCAACTTTTGTTTCCTCGGGTATAATGTGTACAGCTACTTCTATACCTTCTTGTATTATGTCTTTTAAACATTTCACATCATTATCATCTAGTGATACTGCTCTGAAAACTGGTTTTTTCCCTGGTGCACTAGCAATACCTCCAATTTGGATATATGTAATAGGCAAGCCTTTTTTAATTGTTCTATATACAGTTGGTATATTTTTCAGTAGTATTAATAGTTTCCCTTTGCCTAGTTGATCTTTTTTATAATGTTCAGCAACTTGATCTACAGAATATATTTCTACAGATATCCCCTTTGGCGCTGCCATAATTGCGATTTCTGACATAAATGCATCTGCTGCCAAATCATCATCTATAATAATGATCCTATTGGCTCCACATTTTTTTAACCACTTGGTAATTACTTGCCCATGTATTAATCTACTATCAATTCTTACTAAATTAATTTCTGCCATATGATATCCCCCTAGTCTTTTTTTGATTTTTCTATCTTCCCCTTAATTGTCACTGGTTGATTCTTGCACACAACATCTCCTTTAGATTTTGTATCCCCTCATTGCCACTGGTCATACATTTTTCTACTAGCTCTGATAAGCTGCATGTGTTTCTAGATACAAGAGCTTCAATAAGCATAGGTAAATTGATACCGGTAATACACTCGAAATTTAAATGTTTTAAATTACTGGCTATTACATTAGACGGACTGCCACCAAATAGATCAGCAAGGACTAATACTCCATCACCTCTTTCCAAAAGATTTATGCTTTCATATACCTTACTTCTTAACTCTTCTACACTGTCATCGTGTTCTAAAGTCAAATAAGTTATATTTTCCTGTTTTCCTACAATTAGTTCTGCACTTTCTATAATTTCCTTTGAAAATTTTCCATGGGTAACTACCAAAATTCCAGTCATAAGCATTTGTCCTTTCATGTTAAATGTTTTGTTACTCTTTATTAAAGCAAGTTCCGTGCCATCATATGTATTCCATTGTATTTTTACATCATTATAAAGAACTTATAGTAAAACCCCTTAAAATCCATAGGATTCTAAGGGGAGTTGAGTAAACTAAGGTTAAAATGTATCATACAAAATTTGTGTATCAACTTCTTTTATTCTGTATCAATTAAATCAATTAGATAGGATATTTCTGTATCAGGTATTTTGATACTAAAGGTATCCTCCATATTTTTTAAGGATTTCTTTATCCTATTGTATTGAACTTTATTTTTATTAATGATTTCATCTACTTCATCAAATTGGAAAGCTTCATTCTTCATAATTCTTTCAATCATACCCGCCACATGGAAAACATATAATAATTTTTTCCTATTTTTATCGGTTATTTTATAATTTTGTGCAATATATTCGAAGGATTGATTTGCTAAGTGGTATGCCTTTGATGGATCTAAAAAAGTAAGCATCTCCTTTAAAGTTTTAGAAATCAGATTTATATTGGAGTCAATAGAATGGTATGTAGTATCTTCTTGTATATCGCTATTGTAAATTATTGCCTCTAGCCTTTTATATCCATCGCCCAATATCAAATCATCTATGGATATGAAGGGTGTATGGGGGACTTTAGGATTAATTGCCCCGACGACAGCAATAACATTATCATTATCTATTGTTTGATAGTTATATTTCATAGCCTTGATTTCAATATTGTATTCATTAATTATTGGAATTCCACTTCGAATTAGTTTTTCCAACTTAATGGCAGTGCCTTTTCCAGTAATACATGTTGTGATTATTGTTCTAGGTTTTTGTTTTAAAACTCTGCGCTTTGTCTCGTTTGTAATTATCCTTCCGACATAGGGATGCACCCTATTAATCTCCTCTACAATTTGTTCCAAACTTGTATCCGGAATAAGGCTTTTTCTTACAACTTCAATGACAATGGGTGTGGATACCATTTCAATGCATTGCACCTTTATATTTGTTTTTTTGGTAATAATCTCTCCAAAGGCTATGAGTGAACCCATATCCACTAAGATTAATGCCCCTTTTTGTTGATCAATTTTTTTTACCAAATCTATAGCTTTTTGCAGAGCAACATCTACTTTTTCTTCTAAGGGCATATCAATGGCATGGCAATGCTTTGTGCCTAACAAACTATTGGCAACTGCAGCCATGCTTGTAGCTGTATGGTTCCCATGGGCCATAACAATGACTCCTACTTTTTGAGGGCAATTTTTTAATTCTGTATCAACTGCATGAAGAAGCATGGTTACTATTCCAACCTCTTCCTGGGGTATTTTTATATTTAGTTCTGTATTAATGACATCTACCATTAGTTTTGCCTCTTGAAATTCATTGTGATAGTTTAAGGCAATATCCTTTATGCTTTTATATTCATAATTCTCATTTCTAGAGAGACGTTCAATTAATGCACTTATATGCATCATCAAACTTATTTTTAGCTTACTAGCATAGTTCTTATCATACTTATTTTCGCTGGTCCTTATTGCATTTTTTACAGCATTGTAAACCTGTGGACTCACTATTTTAAAAATTTCATCTGTAGAAGGCATATCTTTACTGATACTATATTTGTTTAGAAGTAATTTTAAATACTCCTCTATATATGAATTTAAAATTATTTTGATTTCTTCATTATCGTATCCTTTTTCTGAATACTGAGTATACTTTGTTCCTAAATCATTATATAAAGTATTGGATATATCGTATTCATCTTTCAAATGATTTTCTTTGCTATGTTCAGGAAAAAAATCATGGTATCTTTCAATGCCAATAGGGATAATATTCATTATCTCCTTTCTTTTTTCACGATATTCCATTAATCCATCATAGATATGTTCAGGAATCATAGAGGTGTTTATCTCGAGCATTTTTTTATTGTAAGTTTTATATTCTAAAAACCCCTTGGCACATAGCAATTGTATATCACTCTTTAACTGCCCTATATTCCCATTACAATCGTACAATAGTAGTGAGTGTATTACTTCATTATATAGCCTAATCTTAGTTCCAATCACCTTGGATTGCTTTTCAAAAAAATCTGAAATCAATTGGAATCGTTCTGGTAGTGTCCATTCATTTAAAAAGGGTAAATTGATGACCATGGGGAATCTTCGTGTGAAAGTTTGTAAAAGAGATGTGGTGATATCTTCTGTTGTAGCTCCAATGATAAAAACATTTGATTTCCTATACTTTTCGGTATCACCTAATTTTCTATATACCCCCTTATCAATGACCATGAAAAGCATTTCTTGTCCCTCAGGAGGGAGCCTGTGAACTTCGTCTAATAATAATATTCCTCCATTAGATGTTTCAACAAGACCATTTTTTTCAGTGTCCGCTCCAGTAAAGGCTCCTTTGATATGACCAAATAACATGGATAATAAAAGTTGTGGATTTTCTGCATACTCTGCGCAGTTAAATACGGTAAACTTTCCCCCAGAATTTATGGTGTTACTTTGTACTGCAAAATTGTACATGGTTTCTGCAAAGGTTGTTTTTCCTGCACCAGTAGGTCCAATAATTAAGGTATGCAGTCCTCTAGGGGGATAAAGCACCGCTGCTTTAGCTTGTTTTATTGGGGTTTTTAAGGTATTAGAAGAGCCAATAATAGAATGAAAGACATCTTTTATTTCTACCTCTTGATTATTGGTAATCAGTTCTTTCAGTGAGATCGCTTCACTATTTTTAGTCCTATTTATCTTTATACCAGCAATCTCTTCGAGTTTACCTTTGTCAAAGTAATAAACGGGTCTGCCTTTAATTTTCATCACCTTTTGTTCATCATATAAAGCATTTAATTCTTTGCTTGTATTACTTCTATTTATTCCTGATAACTCGCTTATATATTTTGTTTCAAACCCCTTGAACCCATCCATGATCTCATCTATTGTAATCTCTTCACAAATTGATGTCAGCGTATGAAAGATTTTATCTTTTCTATTCATGAATAAAGCCTCCCATTGTATTTAATCTTGATACATACTCCCCTTAGACATGAACCAGGTATAGTAAGGCCTAGAATAATCATTCAAATTATCATGAACATTATTCTGGAGTAGTTAGCCATTAATAAATTAGTATTCTTTACTTTTCTTCAATTTCCTTCATGCTTTTTTCGACATTCTTTTAAGCTATCTAATGACAAAATAAATTTTTAAAATATTCATCATGCTAGAATATGTAATTTCTGGTATTTCTCCTAACATGGTTTACATAAACATGGCCCTCCTGTATAATAGCCTTTGTTACATGTTCGTTACATGTTTACACACTTGCTGAATCCTAAGAATCTCTTAGGTACGGAGGAACCAAGTTTAGGGGTCAATCCATGGTATATGGTAGGGGGCCTTCTACCCCGCACCCGTCAGCTAACTTCGGAAGCAAATATTCGGAAGGAGTGGAATAAATGAAAACAAAAAAGAAGATAATTTTGACCATATTCATAGCAGTTTTAATGCTGGCTATTATTACACCAGAGGTATTAGCTAGTGAATCTTATCGGTTATTAAAATTTGGAAGCCGTGGAAATGATGTTGCACATCTCCAACAAACTCTACAAAATAGAGGCTATTCTATTTCTGTGGATGGAATCTATGGAAAGAAAACAGAGAGAACCGTTATTAATTTTCAAATCAATCATAAATTAAGAATTGACGGTATAGCTGGTAGAGAAACCCAATCTAAACTATTTGGGAATGCTACTACAACTTCAAGGGGGACAACCTCTAACACCAAAGTTGATTCTAATGATATCTATTGGTTGGCAAGAATTATTCAAGCCGAAGCTGGGGCAGAGCCCTATAAGGGAAAAGTTGCCGTTGGGAATGTTATTATAAACCGTGTTAATTCTAAAGACTTCCCCAATACTGTTTATAATGTAATCTTTGAATACTACAAGAATATACCTCAGTTTAGTCCTGTAGCTGATGGGACTATTTACAACAATCCTTCCCAAGAAAGTATACAAGCAGCTAAGGAGGCTATAGGTGGCGCAAGACCTGTTGGAAATTCAACTTATTTCTTTAACCCATCCAAAGCAGCCGGTAGTTGGATTGTAAACAATAAAGCCTATGTTACAAGAATAGGTGGACATGTATTTTATCAATAATTAGTAATGATCAAAGGGCAATCTTCCATTTTGGAAGATTGCCCTTCTTTTTTATGTATATAAAATACTCTCTATTTTAAGACGACATGAAGCTTTTTTCTTTGTATTGCATACAATTATTTCTTAGAGTTTTGCCACCACCCGACAAGGCAATCCTGTTGTCTGTGCATATTTAATAGGATAAGTATTGGCAATGAACTCCTTACTCCCAGTTTCCAAACCTAATGCCTTCAAATTACAAATATTTTCAACAACAAAAACATTTTTATCTGCACAATATTGGTCTTTTGGTGTATGTTCCGCACCTCGTCTAATTCCAGCACAATCAATTCCAATAATAGAAATTTTTAATTCTAGTAGCTTTTCAATTAAATCCTCTGAAAGCTGAGGATGTCCTTGAAAATATCCTTTTCCCCCATATCCTTCTCGCTCAATAAATCCAGTATGAAAAGCTACAAACATATCTTTTTTCACCTTTAAAATATCAATATCCGATATTTCAATATCCCTATCTACAATTGTACTTACATCGAATGCGATGGCCTTTCGCTCAATGTATTCTAAGGGGAATTCTTTGTCCATTACATCAAAATGGGTTCCTAAATGACCTACTAAAGCTTTCTTTTCATTTCCTTGGGCGTCTACAATCATTTTGGGCGTCACTAAAACCGTCAAATCAATAAACATTTTTTCACCTCTTTTCCTTTGATATGAATTCTATCTGTTCTCCTAAATACTCATTAAATTCCTCAAGAAATGTACAAATTTCAGCAAGTTTATTCTCGGGATATTGGTTCAAAAAAGCAGAATCCCGTTTCCTCCATATTTCATGACGTTGTTTGTGTTCATCAAATAATTTTTGCCCATCCCTTGTTAATTTGAAATAAATTTCTTTTTTGTTATCTTCTAAAGAATAGCTTTCAATCAATCCTGCCATTATTTGTTTTTTAGTAATCTTACTAATCGCTCCTCGGGTCATCTTTAAATGATTAGCAATATTGGTGACATTTGGGGTATCTAATACACCGATTGCATCAATGCAATGTATTTCAGAATATCCATAGCCATGTAAAAATTCTTTCTCTATTAATTTAGATAATAAGTCTTGTTTTTCAAGATGTTCAGCTAATAGCTCAAGAATTCGAATATTCATAACCTCCTCCTTAATTGTATCCTTGGAAACATTATAACCAGTTATTGTTTCTTTGTCAACAATACTGTTTTAAATTTCTATGTTATCCAAATGCAAAATCCTATAACCACATGCTATGTTAATGGTACACCACAATTAAAGAGAACAGCCTATAGGCTGTTCCCTTTAATCATCCTTCATATCCTATTTTTACTGATTAATAATCTCCATAAACTCTTCACCGGTAATGGTTTCTTTTTCTAATAGATATCTGGCTAGTTGATGCATTTTATCTTGATTTGATTTTAAGATATCTATGGCCTTTTCATGAGCTTTTTTAATAATTTCTAGTACCTCTTGATCAATTTTAGTAGCGGTTTCTGAAGAACATGCTAGGGAGGTATCTCCACCTAAATATTGATTGGTTACCGTTTCTAAAGCCATCATATCAAAGTTTTTACTCATTCCTAATCGAGTAACCATTGCCCGGGCAATCTTTGTGGCTTGTTCAATGTCATTGGAAGCACCCGATGTGGAAGTACCAAATATTAATTCCTCTGCTGCACGACCACCAGTAAGGGTAGCAATCTTATTAAAGGCTTGTTCCTTACTCATTAGGGTGTTTTCTCCTTCTTCCACCTGCATAGTATAGCCTAAAGCTCCAGAAGTACGAGGTATAATGGTAATCTTGTGAACGGGGGCAGAGTCTGTTTGCTTTGCTGCAACTAAAGCATGTCCTATTTCATGATAGGCTATGATTTCTTTTTCCTTTGGCGAAATTACTTTGCCTTTACGTTGATATCCTGCAATAACAACTTCTACAGATTCTTCTAAATCCTCTTGGGATACTAAATTTCTTCTCTGCCTTACAGCCCGAAGTGCACCTTCATTAACAATATTGGCAAGATCTGCTCCTGATGCACCAGAAGTTGCCCGCGCAATGATATTAAAATCTATATCAGGTTTCATTTTTATATCCTTAGCATGGACTTTTAAGATGGCCTCCCTTCCTGCAAGATCAGGTAATTCTACAGGGATACGTCTATCAAAACGCCCTGGACGTAATAAAGCCTTATCTAGTGACTCAGGGCGGTTAGTGGCCGCCAAAATAACAACTCCTTTTTTCCCATCAAACCCATCCATTTCAGTAAGAAGTTGGTTTAAGGTTTGTTCTCTTTCATCATTGCCCCCAAAGCCTGCATTGTCACGTTTTTTCCCTATGGTATCAATCTCATCAATAAAAACGATACAAGGGGCTTTTTCGTTAGCCTGTTTAAATAAATCTCTGACCTTGGCAGCACCCATTCCCACAAACATCTCTACAAATTCAGAACCAGAAATGGAAAAGAAGGGTACATTGGCTTCACCGGCAACTGCACGGGCTAATAAAGTTTTTCCTGTACCAGGGGGTCCTACAAGTAATGCTCCTTTAGGCAGTATGGCTCCTATTTCGGTATACTTTTCAGGACTATGCAAAAAGTCTACAATTTCTGTTAAGGCTTCTTTTGCCTCGTCTTGCCCTGCTACATCCTTAAAGGTTTTTCCTGTTTCGGCTTGTACATATATTTTGGCATTGCTCTTTCCAAAGGTCATGGCATTTCCACCGCCAAGCATACGCTTTTGCATTTGTTTTATCAGGAGCTGTCCCAATCCTATGAATATGGCTGGCAATAGTATCCATGACAAAATAAAGTTCGTTAAAGGAGAGTTTTCCTTTGGAATGACCTTAGAAAATTTCACTCCCTCTGCATATAATTTATTGACCAACTCCGGATCTTCCATTAACCCAGTGATATAAATTTGTTCTGTTTTATCCTTGTTCTTTACGGTAAAACCAATCTTATCTTTCTCAATCTCTACTTCACTTACTTTTCCTTCTTCTACCTGTTTTAAAAATGTTCCATAATCAACTTCTTTAACTTGCTGTTGTAAAAAGGTAGGTACTATTAGTGTATTAAAAAATATAATAACCAATAAAGCTATAGCATAGGAAAAGATTATAGATTTCTTGGGATGTTTTTGCTCTTTCATCTTGGTCACCTCTCATTGATTTAGCTTCTTCATTTCCTCTAAAATGGATGTCAATTGTTTTAATCCATAAATAATAGCTTCAAAATCATCTTGATTTTTTGTTTCTAAAATTGGTTGGTATTTTCCCTGCAATTCTCTGTCTATATTTGAAATGGTACTTTCCCCTAACTGAGTAAGAACCAACTTTACCCTACGTTCATCCTTTTCACTACGAATCCTTTGTAAAAACCCCATTTTTTCTAATTTTTTACACATGGAGGAGGCATTTCCGCTTGTTAATCCAAAAGTGTTTCCTAAAGTACCCACAGTATGTTCCTCATCCTGATTGATTTCAATCAGAATGCGGGTCTGCATAATGGTTAGTCCATAATGCTCTCCAATAGGACGAAAAACAGACTCCATGTTTTCATTTACACAGCGAAGTAGATCCCATATTTCATTTTTAAATTTTACTACTTTCATTCCTATCATCCCTTCAAATATCTATAAAGAATATTATCTATACTATATAGATAATATTCTTTATAGTATCTTTTGTCAAGATAGGATAATTGTCGATAAAAAAATATGCCTAGAAGATTCTTGTGAGAAAATCTTCTAGGCATTGATATTTTATTCATAGAAATCTAGATAGGAATGTTTTTCACCATCTTTTTTCCATCCCAATATAGCGTCCATATTGACATTCCTTGCAGCGTTAAAAATGGATTTATCCACATCTTTAATATTTATCTTTAAATCCTCTATTAGTTTTTTTATTTCATATCTTTTATTGCCTGTTCTCTTAGCAGCTACCATGCATGCACAATTAAGGGGCCAAATACCATTGTTTTGTGTAAATTTTTCTATATAAGTCTCCTCCATAAAGTAAAGAGGTCTGATTAATTCAAGTCCCTCAAAGTTTGTGGATTTTAATTTAGGTAACATAGTTTTAACATTACCAGTATAAAGGATATTAAGTAGAGTAGTCTCTATGACATCATTAAAATGATGACCAAGAGCCAACTTATTGCATCCTAGTTCTTGCGCTTTATTATACAAGGCTCCCCTTCTCATCTTGGCACACATAAAGCAAGGATAATCCTTAGCAATATCATTGATAATTCCAAAAATACCGGATTCAAAAATCTTTATAGGGATATTCAAGTAGTCGCAATTATCGATTAGCAGCTTTTTTATGTCTGGATGATAACCTGGATCCATGACAATAAATTCCAACTCAAAATTAGCTTGATGATTGTGTTTTTTTAATTCTTGAAATAATTTAGCCATTAGCATACTATCTTTCCCTCCTGAAATAGCAACGGCTATTTTATCTCCCTCTTCAACTAAATTATATTCTTTTAAAGCTTTGGTAAACTTTGACCAAATATGCTTTCTATATTTTTTTATAATACTTTTTTCAATCTCCTCAAGGGGTTTTCTTTCACTAAAGGGGACTAGCACTTCACACCCTTCTCCTGTTATATCCTTCATTTTTATCACCTCATCTATCTGATGGTTTATATCATTAATCTGGATCAGTCTACAGTCTACAACCTACAACTCTTTTACTGTATCAAACTTTTCAGAAGGGATCAATATTTTTATAGCCAAGGATTTATGAATAATTTGACTATTTAGACCCTATTGATTTACAATTGTCATATAATGGTACAAAAATAAAAATTTGGAGGAGATGTATAATGACTATAAATTGGCTAGAATGGATAGGGTACTTAGCTTCTTTTTTGGTTTTAGTATCTTTATTGATGACTTCTATAATAAGACTAAGATGGATAAACTTAATAGGTTCCGGACTTTTTTCTTTATACGGCTTTCTCATTGGATCCTTTCCAGTAGCAATAATGAATTTTTTCACTGTCTGTATTAATATATATTATCTCCGAAGGATCTATTTTACCAGGGAAGATTTTAAAATCCTTCCTCTAGAGGACAACCGCCAGTATTATCATTATTTTTTAGATTTTTATAAAATAGATATTGAGAAATATACAAACCAGAAATTTGTTCAGACAGATAAATTTGATGTCAGTTTTTTTACTTTGCGGAATATGATCCCAACAGGGATTTTTTTAGGAACTCGCTATAATGAAACGACCCTAGAAGTAGCCTTAGATTTTGTTATACCAGAATATAGAGATTTAAAGATAGGTGCCTATATTTATACAAATATGAAAGATTATTTTCTTCATGAAGGCTACTCTGAATTAATAAGCTTTTCGACAAATAAAGAGCATGATAAATATTTTGTCAAAATGGGTTTTGAAGAATCCATAGAAGAGGGAAAAACTTGTTTTAAAAAGACTCTTCTATAGCATAAAAAGGCTTCACTGATTTCAGCATGAACTGCTATGACTACAGGTTTTTTATCAAATAAAAAGATCAGAAACTTTTCTGATCTTTTTATTTCTATTATTGGTTTTGTATTGATAATATTACGTCTATTTCATCGGGGTTGTATCCTACTAATATATTTCCATTAATATCTATTACCGGCACATCTCTTTGCCCAGATTTTTGTACCATTTCTAAAGCAGCATCCTGATCCTTGGATAAGTCCTTTTCCTGAAAAGTAATATTTTTTTGGTTTAGGTAATCCTTTACCTTGTGGGCCCATGGTCAAGTAGGTGTAGTATATACTACAATATTATTCATGACTATTCCTCCCATAGATTTTTTGTTTTGACTGCTTCTTTTTATTATTTGTCTTTTCCATAGGATTTAATCATCAATACTTTTTCTATATTCTACAACAAAAAAAGAGCCGTCTATAGCTCTCTAATTATATTTAGTGTAGTATTCTTTTATCAGCTTATCCAATTCTTGACTTACATGAACAATCATGTCCTTAGTCAAAGCCACTTCATTACTTACCATTTTATTTAATATATGTCGTTTATCCTCAATAGCAATTATCAAATTTTTATCGCCCATTTTGATCCTCTCCTTATATCCTTACCCTCTTCTTGCCTAGTTTATTAATTTACACCAACGCTATTGATTATATTATTAAAGAAATAGAAAATCAAGGAAATTAATCAAAGTATTGTATGTGATTGTTTAACAAAATTACCAGAGTTATATTGTATATTATTAACAACATAAATTAATCATAGGATTTATTCCCTAAAGGTCATCAAATTAAGAAAAATAAAAGAGCGATATCCTAAAATTAATTAAGATATTTTTACATTAGTGGTAAATATTAGTTATTGTTAACTAGTTTATTTTATTGAATAAATCCCACTCTGTTAGCATGCCAAGAAGTTTACCCTGGCTGGTTCCGTCAGAAGTAATAAATAGGGCCACTAATTTATGATTATCTTTATTTTTCTGTTTGAAATGTTTTTCTGCATCATAAACATTTAAGAATTTATTCACAAAATAGTATTCTTCTTTTCGTTGTCCATCTAATTTCGTAAATTCAACAAAATCATTCATCATGGTATTCTCAGAGATCAAACATTTTTCTGTACTTGCTAAATAATATACCAGTACATTTCCATTAAATACTCCTATAACATTCTCACCCTCTAAAATAGGCACTCTAGATATCAGTAATTTCTCCATAGATTGCATAATATCCACGGCTAGGCTATTGGGTGAAGCCACAAGCATTTTTGATCTATGGGTACATAGATCAAAAACAGTTAGAGGATTTTTAAATCTGTTTAGAATCATTTGATATTTTTCAACCACTTCTGGCAGTGGAACTGCTATTGGATCTGCGGTTTCAGAAATGGTGTCATGAATTATACAATTTCTTAATCTAGCATATTGTTTTAGTGTATCTATATTTCTAGAGATTAGATCATTTTTGTTCGCTAATATATTCAATGCTTTCATATGGGACATTCGTGTGTCTGCGTTTAATTTCTTTCTCATCTCTCTATCTAGTTCATTATATATCCTAATGAATTCATCTACTCTATTCACGACATTTTCTCTCCCATCCTAGGTAAAGAAGTTTTCACTTCTTAAACTTTTTCTCCTCAATAATTTCATTTTGCTATGATTATTTTATCAAAATTAGGTTTATCTGTCGAAAAAGTTTTAGGGAAATTTATAGATATTTCCACCGAATAGGGGAACTAGCCCAGCTAAAGCAAAAATATTGAAAACCCCACCTTATGAAAGGTGGGGTCTTAAAATTCAATGAATCCTTTGGTTTTACTCCATTGGTTTTAATTTGCTAACTTTCCTCCAGCAATGGTGTAATCTTGCCCGAATAGTATATGCATAAAACATGAAGGGCTCTTGTACAAGCAGTATAAAGCAGCAGTCTGTCCTCTTCGCAGCAGTAGTTTTCATTCCCTGCATTATAAATAAGTACTACATCAAACTCTAATCCTTTAGCAAGATAGGATGGAATTACAAGGGTATCACTTACATATTCATCGTCATCCCTCATTATAGCTTTAACATGGATTTTATCTTTTAACGACCTATATACCTCCTCTGCTTCCTTTGCCGTTCTTGTTATAATTCCAATAGATTTGTATCCTTTCTCCTTGTATAATTTTATGTCCTCAATAATTCTTTCTTTGATATTTCCTTCTGTGGAGAACCCAAGGATTAATGGCTCCTCTCCACTTCTTTCTACATATTCATCTGAAATTTTCTTGTTAAGCAACTTCCTTGAAAACTGAGTAATTTCCATTGTAGATCTATAGCTTTTGGTTAGATTAATTATCAAAGTATTATTTTCGGGGAATATTTGGGATATACTATGATAATTTCCTAAGTTCATAAAGGGATTTATAGATTGGTTAAGATCACCCAGTATAGTTATATCTGCATGCTGAAAAAGCTGATAAAAAATTTCATACTGTAAAGGTGTATAGTCCTGAGCCTCATCAATAATAACATATTTTATTTCTGATGTTTTAGGAAGATCTCCTAGGGCTCCTTTCAGATACAAAAGTGGAGGTTGTTCCTCATAATTAAGCCTTCCAGCATTCAGATTATCCAAAGTATAGCTTTTTATTTTATCCATTTTCTTATAGTATTCGGTATTTGAATCTTCAATAAAAAATTCTAATTTCTCAAAAAGTTTTTTATACATATCTACTAAATCAAACTCTGTCATCCTACTGATTTCATGATATATATTTTCCATTTCATTTTTTATCATAGATTTACTGCGTTCCATAATTTCTACTTGATCTACATAAGATCCGGAGTCCTCAAGTTCACTAGCAAGTTCTTCGATCATCTGTTTTTCATATGGCTCTAAAAGGAATAAAATTCTTGCTCTTATCTTTTGCAGCCTTCTTTTCAGGGGAAGTTGTCTATAATCTTTTAAAAATAGCGCTTGTAAATCTTTAGAGGATAGGACTAACCTATCTCTAACTATAATATCTTTAAAGTTTTTGTCCATTTTTTCAATATAGGCTACATATTGTTTTAATACATCGATAAACTCCATAGAAGACTTATATTTTATATTCTCTATTCTGCTTTGATAAGCTAAATTTCCTTTTGAAGTCAGAATATATTCCATCATTGCGCAGTAGTCTTCCTTTATAAGCTCACTCCCTAAGACCTTATGCATATAGTCCTTAAATGTTGTCTGATTCATATTGTCTTCACCAAGCTGGGGCAATACATTAGAAATATAATCATTGAAAATTTCATTCGGTGAGAATATTACTATATTTTTAGATGTTATTTTATCCCGATGCTTATATAAAAGATAGGCAATTCTATGAAGGGCGATAGAGGTTTTCCCGCTTCCTGCAGGCCCTTGAACAATTAGATTTTTATATTTTTCATTACGAATTACTTTATTCTGCTCTCTTTGAATGGTTGTTATTATTGTTTTCATCTTATTATTGTCTGTACTCTTACCTAAGATATCTTGAAGGATTTCATCGTCTATCTTAAGATTGCTGTCAAACATATACTCAAGTTTTCCATTATTAATTTTGTATTGTCTTTTCAGCGTAAGTTTTCCATCAATAATCCCATCAGGGCATATATAATTTGCTTCTCCAATTTCATAATCATAAAACATACTACAAACCGGTGCACGCCAATCATATACAAGGAAATCATAATGATCATTTATTAGATTTGAGATTCCAATATAATACTTCTCAGCTCTTGATTCTCCATTTTCAAGAAAATCCATTCTTCCGAAATAGGGTGATAAAAGCATTTTTTCGTATTTTTCCTGAAGTTTTCTTGTAAACTCATAACTTCTTTTCTGGGTTTTAATCATATCGGTGAAGGTCATAAACTCTGCAATCTGATCAAGTCCATTACTTATAGAAAGCGCGCCTACATTTTGCCACATTTCCTTTTGGGTTTCAATGGTATCTTGTTTAAATTTTTCTTTCATATTACGTTTTTCATCAAACTGTTTTTTTATTTCTTTAAGTACATCCCGAAGCCTTTCATTCTCCACATCCCATTCAACGTCGTTCTTATGCATAATTTCCCTCCTCAATGAACAATTTATTAATATTTTTCTAAAATCTATTGACATTGACTTTTTAAACATATATAATATAATTAGGATAGTATTATATGTTAATATTCAAAAAGTGACAATGTATTTATATTATCACTTTTGTTTTACTATGTCAAAAAGACATTTGTTCTTAAACAAATGTCTTTTTTTAAATATAGAAAAGCTCCTCTTGTTTACTAGAATCTTTTCTATATTCTTAAAACAGCCCTAGCCGCTTTTTTGCAATATAAGATTGGATATCACTTTTGAATATTTTTCTTATTTTCAACATTATGAATAACTTCATCTACATATTTCGTCTTCTTATTTGTCTTCCTCATGATTTTAGATATCCTAGATAATGGGTAAATATTATTGATATTTTTTCATCAGAATCCGATATATAATAATACCAATAATGTACATAAAAATCCAAAGAATAAAAAGATAAAGAACAAGCATCTTTGTATCTAGTATTCCCAATGAACCCATAATTGAAAAAATGACAATCGAAAGGGCAATCACTAAGAATGTAATAATATATGCAATCCGTCCTGATCGATTTCTCAAACTTTCTTTGAATTCATCTTTGAGATTGATCTGTTCTTCTTCTAGTCTTGCTTCATAGACAGCTTTTCGTTTTGGTGATGTCCAGTAGAAATACCTCCAAATCAAATATAGGCCATTTATTAGTCCTCCACCTGAAAACCCAAATAATAAACTACCAAGTGAATTTACAGTATTTAATGCAAGCCCCAAACACACGGCTCCCAATGCCATATAGAGCAATCCAATGTACAAGTTATTTTTTTTCATTTTTTTTACCTCCTTTATTGGGAAAGAAGATTTCCTCGATTTTTAATCCAAAAAAATCTGATATTGTAAAAGCTAAATCTAGTGAAGGATTATATTTTCCGTTTTCTATCGCACTGATGGTCTGCCTGGATACTTTAAGTGCCTTAGAAAGTTCTTCTTGGTTCAATCCCTTATCTTTTCTTAATTTTTCAACTAGATTGTTCAAGTTTTTCCATCTCCTTTAGTCAAGTTTCCTTTACATATATAGTACCATTTTCAATTATTCTTTGTCAAGTTTCCTTTACAAATTTAATCTTAAAAAAACAGCAACATTTATCATTGCTGTTTTTTTAAGATTAAATTATAGATCAAAAAAATACTAATATTTGCATTTTTATGCAAATAAATAATTCTCATTTGGCTAAGATTTTCCATTAATGCTTTGTTTTACCTACAAAATTTATCAAAAATGAATTTGATTAATTGTTTTTTTAATGTCCCGTATCTTTTGTATTTTTGTATAGTAAATGCTTTCCAAGCCTGCTCCTTGTTTTTCTTCCGCTTTAGTTTAATAGAGTCGCTTTGTATAGCTGTCCTCCAGAATATCCATAACATCTTGGTTTGGAATTTTCGAGTGGTCAGATAAGATTTCTGATGCCGAAGGTAATGTTTTTTTATCTGGCCAGAAACTTGGTTGCCATAGATTGGAACGTTTGAAAGCTTTAGCACAATGGATGAAACATTCTTCGACTTCTACTCCTATACCTAAAAGTGGTTTCTTGCCTTTAAATTTCATTTTTTCAAGTAGTTCTTCATCTTTGACTATAGCTGCCTTTCCATTCACTCTCAGAGTTTCTTCCATACCGGGAATTATGAAAAGAAGGCCTATTCTGGGGTTTGATAAGATATTACGCATAGAATCAATTTTTTTATTTCCAGGTCTTTCAGGTATAATTAAATGTTTTTCATCTAAGACAAGAACAAACCCTGGGTTATCCCCCTTTGGAGATGAATCGCAATAACCAGCATCGTCTGCTGTTGAAATAACCAAAAACGGTGATTTGGAAATAAAATTTACACAATGTTCATCTAAATATGTAATAACCTTATTTCTTATTAATTGGCTAGGAAATCCTATAATGCTCCGAAGTTCTTCTTCGGTTTCGATTGTTTGGTTAAATCCTTGACTTGATCCCATTAACATCACTCCTCTTCTTTTCATTATATTATCAAAGTTATGATTATCTGTCGAAGAAATTTTGCAAGATTTTATAGGCATTACCACTGAATAAATAAATCCCTTGATTTTAGTCCAATGATTTTAATTTGTTGGCATTAACCCATTTTTGCTAAAAGCATATAAGCCAATTTAGAAAGATTGGCTTATATATATTGGTGATATGCCCCTTAAAGGAGTGGGCTATCCCCATATACTCCATGGTTTCTAAAGGTATTAAATAATAGATTGTTGATACGGTATTTGCCCTGCTCTACACTACATAATACAAATACTTCCCATCAACCAGCTCTGCTTTTATCTTGCCGCTTGTAATAAGATATTCAAGGTGAGATTCTGCCTCATTGACGGCAAAAAACTTTTGAACTATGGGGAAATCGTTCCAATTCTTAGATCGAATTGACCACTTCATCTTTGAAGCAACCTCATAGGCTGTAATGCCAGGCGTTATCAAAACTGCATTATAGGCCTCCTCTAGTCTTTTCCTATGGTGCTGAATAAGCTGTTCAATTCTCTCCCTATGATTCCCAATTGTGCTCCTATGAGCAGAAAATGTATGTTCTATGTTCATATCTTTAATTTTTTCTAGACTTTCAATATACTTCCCAAGTGGATTTTCAAAGTTATTCCAAGTTCCTATATTTGGGGAAATGTCAAACAATATATGATCTCCGCTAAAAAGCAACTTTTCATTTTCTTCATAAAGACACATATGCCCAGGAGTATGACCTGGAGTGATAATGGATCTTAACGTATAGTTTCCCAAATCAATAGTAAAATTATCTACTATAGTTTCGTACTTTATTTCTCTCGGTGGAAGATATGCTGTTAGAGGGTTGTATTTACTGTTTTGTTCAAATTCTTCCATTGAAAAGCCGCTTCCTTTAAACTTATTCAGCATATAATTCCAATAATGATTATTTAAGAATTCATCAAGATATTTTTTATCTATATCACTGATATAGATTTTTGAATTTTTCGATGCTATCCTATAGCTAAGACCTATATGGTCTGAATGAATATGTGTTAAGAATATGTCTGTTGAGTTCATATCCACCTTTAATTTCTTAAGACCTTCCTTCATTGCCTGATAACATACTTCTGAATTAAATCCTGTATCCACTAAAAGGTTTCTTTCTTCTCCTTTAATATAGTAGCTGTTTAAATTTTTAAGTGGATTGTTAGGTAATGGGATTTTTATAACATATATATTCTTTAAAATTTCTTCTATCATGATTTCTCCTTCCAAATCAAAAAAACCGTATCAGATATCTCTAATACGATCTATGTATTTACATTATAATATATGGTGGAGGCGAGGGGAGTCGAACCCCTGTCCGAAAGCACATTCCCCAAAGTTTCTCCGAGTGCAGTCAGTTTTTTAAGATTCGCCTCACCTAACTCCAACTGACAGGATTTAGGCTACGCTAGCTTCATCTATTCTACTTATTCTCAAAGCTTTGAATAAGCAGGTCCCCGCTAAGTCGGCGCTCTAACCAATCATGCGGGAATGATTGGTAGAACGTTAGCTGAATTAAGCAGCTAAAGCTAAATTATCGTTTTTAGCGTTTACTTTAAGTTTCCAGGTTTTTTAGTGGCCCCGGAGTCCACTACTCGCTACTTTGGCTTCAACACCCCCGTCGAAACCAGTACGCCCCCATATTTAATTTTCTTTCGAAGATACAGTATATCACTATTTTTTATTTTTGTCAATATCCTTCTAACTTTGATTTCGGTCTTTAAAAGCTCTTTCCATAGCTCTTTGAGCATCTTTTTTAGCTAAATCTTCTCTTTTATCATATAATTTTTTCCCCTTGGCCACAGCCAATTCCATCTTCACCAATCCTCTTTTTAAATATAATCTTAAAGGAATAAGTGCATACCCCTGTTGTTGAGTATATCCTATTAATTTTCTTATTTCTGATTTATGCAATAATAATTTTCTTACTCTTAGGGGATCTTTATTGTTAATATTGCCTTGTTCATAAGGACTGATGTGCATTTGATGCACTTGCACTTCTGCATTCTTGATAGAAGCATAGCTTTCCTTTAGGTTTACCCTTCCCTGTCTAATGGACTTTACTTCAGTTCCTGATAGGGATATTCCTGCCTCATATGTTTCCTCTATAAAGTAATCATGTCTAGCTTTTTTATTATTGGCTATAACTTTTATACTATCCTTTGCCATATGGTCACCTTCTTTTCAACAAGAAAGCGGTTAGCACCGCTTTAGTGAAATAGAATAGTTTGGTCTTAAAAGAGCAATACCAACATTTCTATTTCATACAAAACCCTATTTGTACTACAACAAATAGGGTTTTGTCATACTTTTATTATAGCATTAAAGTGAGAATTGTCAATTGGTGGAATTTTCATTCTCTATTAATACAAAGTCTATTTGACGTTGAATAATATCTACTCCTACAACCTTAATCTTCACTTCATCTCCTAATTTATAGCTTTTTTTGGTTCTTTCTCCAACAAACTGATAGTGTTCTTCATCATATTGATAATAATCATCATCCATTGAGCTAACTCGGACTAAACCCTCTACAGTATTCTCTAGCTCTACAAATACTCCAAAGGAAGTAACCCCAGATATGATCCCTTCAAATTCTTCACCAATATGGCCTTTCATATATTCTGCTTTCTTTAAATCATCTGTTTCTCTCTCCGCTTCCTCGGCTACTCTTTCTCGAATAGAGGATTGTTGGGCTACTTCTGGAATTCTATTATTTAATTTCTTTATCCTACCCTCATCTAATTTTTGGAAAAGCATTTCACTAATAATACGGTGAATCATTAAGTCCGGATATCTTCTAATAGGCGAGGTAAAATGAGTATAGTAGGGTGCTGCTAATCCAAAATGTCCTAGATTATCAGAATGATACTTAGCTTGCTTCATAGTCCTTAGCATTATCTGACTAATAACACCTTCCTCTGGTTTGTCCTTTACCTTCTCTAATAATACCTGTAATTCTTTTGGATATACCTCATCTCCTATACGTATACGATAACCTAAATTGTGAGCAAATTCTTTAAAAGCTTTTAGCTTTTCTGGATCTGGGTCTTCATGAACTCTATAGACAAAGGGCATATTGGTCCAATGCATATGCTCTGCAATGGTCTCGTTACATACTAGCATAAATTCTTCTATGATTTTATTGGAAATTCTTCTTTCATAGGGTTCAATTTTGATTGGTTTGCCCTCATCGTCCAAAATAATTTTGGATTCTGGAATATCAAAGTCGATTGCCCCCCTGGCCATTCTTCTTTTATTTCTTAAAATTAGTGCTAGTTCCTCCATCAAACGAAATTCTTCCACAAGATGTTCATATTTTTTAATTAGCTCCTGATCCTCTTCTTCTAGGATTTTAGTAACTTCGGTATAGGTCATTCGTTCCATACTCTTAATGACTGACTTTACAATTTCTTGTTTTTCTACTTTTCCCTTACCATTGATCTCCATCATACAAGAAAGAGTCAAGCGATCCACCTTTGGGTGCAAGCTACATATTCCATTGGATAGTTTAGGTGGAAGCATGGGAATTACTCTATCTACTAAATATACACTCGTTCCTCTTTCTAAAGCTTCTCTATCCAAGGGTGAGTTTTCCCATACATAATGACTGACATCTGCAATGTGGACACCTAATAAATAATTACCATTTTCTAGTCTTTCTATAGAAATGGCATCATCTAAATCCTTAGCATCTTCACCATCAATGGTTACAATTTTTAGATTTCTGAAATCCCTACGTATAGCAATATCTTCTTCCCTCACCTCATCAGGTATTTTATTGGCTTGGTTTAATACCTCTTGAGGGAATTCCTCGGGTAAATCAAATTTGCGGATTATCGACAATATATCTGTACCCACATCGTGTTTATGTCCCAGTATTTCCACGATATGCCCCTCTGGATTTCGTCTGCTTTCAGGATATTCTGTAATCTCCACAACTACCTTATCTCCTGTTTGAGCGCCCATGGTATTGGATTTGGAAACGAAAATGTCCTGTTTTATTCTCTGGTCATCAGGGGTGACAAATCCAAAACTTCTACTATCCTCAAAGGTGCCCACTACCTTATCATTGCCCCTATGAATAATGCGTATAACTTCCCCTTCATTTCTTCTGCTATGTTCAGCCTTTTTAGTCAATCTTACTACAACTCTATCTTTATGCATGGCTCCATTTAGATCATCTGAAGATATAAAAACATCACCATCCACAGCTCCAACCTCTGTTAGCAAAAAAGCAAATCCTTTGGCATGGCCTTGGAGCTTACCCACTGCTAGATTCATTCTTTCGGGAACACCATATTTCTTTTTTTTGGTTTTAATAATATATCCTTCATTTTCTAATTCTGATAGTATTCTACTTAATTCCTTTTTTTCACTTTTTTCTCTTATCTCTAATGCCGAAAAAAGTTCTTCTTCCTTCATTGGATTATAGGCCTTTTCCCTCATAAATTCTAAAATTTTATCTTCAATATTCATTATTTTCACTTCCCCTTATAACCTTTATTTTTATTTTTTCTATTTTACTTGTTTTTATACTCCCTCTTTATAGATGTTTTTGTTTCTTCTACCATGAAAAAAATCCTGTGAGATAAAGTATGAAAAGTATATGTAAGAACAATAATATGGGGCTACCTAAATAAAATAATTTATGTTTTGTCTTATGTTGATAGAATTTCATACCTAGTAGTATACCACAAGCTCCCCCTAATAAAGCCATACTCATTAAGTGTCTTTCAGATATTCTCCACTGATGTTTTCTTGCTCTTCTTTTATCTATTCCCATTAACAAAAGGGAATAGACGTTTATTCCTAGATAATAAAAAAATATAATGTATTTATAGTCTTGTAAATATATCATTATATATACCCCTCTTACTTATTCTTATCACTCTTATATCATAAAAGCCAAAAAAGCATGGAAAAATATCCATGCTTTTTGAGATCTATATTTATAGAGACATAAATAATGGTGCAAATACTAAAGCGACAATAGTCATTAATTTAATTAATATATTAATGGATGGACCGGAAGTATCTTTAAAGGGGTCCCCTACAGTATCTCCTACAACTGCAGCCTTATGGGCTTCACTCCCTTTACCCCCATGGGCACCACCTTCAATATATTTTTTTGCATTATCCCATGCCCCACCGGAGTTAGACATTTGGATAGCAACTAATACACCCGTTACTAAAGCTCCTGCAAGAAGTCCACCCAAAGCGGCAGAGCCTAAGAAAAATCCTACTGCCAAGGGTGCAGCTACTGCCAATAGTCCTGGAATAACCATTTCTTTTAAAGCAGCACTTGTAGAAATGTCTACGCAAGTCGCATAGTCTGGTGTTGCCTTTCCTTCCATAATGCCTGGTATTTCTTTAAATTGTCTTCTTACTTCTTCTATCATTTGATTTGCTGCTTTACCAACAGCCTCCATGGTAAAAGCACTAAATAGATAGGGTAGCATACCCCCAATAAACATACCGGCAATTACTTTTGGATCTAAAACATTTATAGCCTTTAGTCCAACAGCTTCAGAATAGGATGCGAATAGGGCTAAGGCAGTTAAAGCAGCAGAACCAATTGCAAAACCCTTTCCAATAGCTGCAGTAGTATTTCCTACCGAGTCAAGTTTGTCTGTGATTTCACGCACAGAATCCGGCAATTCAGACATTTCAGCTATACCCCCTGCATTATCAGCAATTGGACCATAGGCATCTACAGCTATTGTGATACCAGCTGTAGAAAGCATTCCTACAGCAGCCAAGGCGATACCATATAAACCTGCAAAGTGATAAGCCACAAGAATACCTACTACAATAAAGATAATGGGAAGGGCGGTGGAATACATACCCACTGCAAGTCCACTAATAATAGTAGTCGCTGGACCTGTTTCTGATTGTTGTGCAATTTTTTTAACAGATTTGTATTGATCTGAAGTATATATTTCAGTTAATTGTCCAATGATAATCCCCACTGCTAGTCCTGAAACTATAGCAATAAAAGGATTTATATTTTTTAATAAATTTATGCTTAAAAAATATGCAGCAATAATTACGATAGCAGAACTTACATAGGTGCCCATTTTTAATGCTTTATGTGGATCAGAATTTTCATTTCCTTTTACAAAAAATGAACCGATAATAGAAGCAATTACACCTACTGCAGACAGCATGATGGGGAAGGTTATCCCATTGACTCCAAAGGCTAAGGCACCTAAAGTCATAGCGGAAATTATAGACCCAACATAGGATTCAAATAAATCCGCTCCCATGCCCGCAACGTCCCCAACATTATCCCCAACATTGTCAGCGATTACTGCAGGGTTTCTAGGATCATCCTCTGGAATACCTGCTTCTACCTTACCTACAAGGTCAGCTCCTACGTCAGCAGCTTTGGTATAAATACCACCGCCCACTCGGCCAAATAAGGCTATAGAAGACGCACCTAATCCAAAACCAGTAATAATGGTGGTGTCTTGGAAGATCATATATAGTGCACTTACCCCTAATATCCCTAGACCTACTACCGACATTCCCATTACAGCTCCTCCTGAAAATGCGATTTCTAAGGCTTTATTCATTCCAGTTCTTGCAGCGTTGGCAGTTCTTACATTAGCTCTAGTGGCAACTTGCATACCGATAAATCCTGCCGCCACAGAAAATAATGCTCCTATTAGAAAACTAACCGCAGTTTTCCAACCCAATCCAGGAGTAATTATCAACACAACAAATAATACGGCAACAAATAATGTTAATGCTTTATACTCCCTTGTAAGGAATGCCATTGCTCCTTCATGAATATATGTAGAAATTTCTTTCATTCTATCCGTTCCAATATCCATTTTCAAGATTTTCGCTGTTAAATAATAGGCAAAAATCAACGCAGCTACTCCTACAAGAGGAGCGATGATGATCATGTTGTCCATTTTTTCTTTTCTCCTCCTTTAAAATAACAGGCATAATATGCCCGTTTTTAAATGTTCACTATTAAATTATCCAAAAAGTTCGTTATTTCTATTGATTTTATTCGATAATAGTTAAAATTAAAGCGGATAGCATAAAAACGATTGCGGAAATGGTTGTTATGCGAGCTAAAATACCTTCATAGGATTTCGCTCTTTTTTTCCCAAATAAACTTTCAGCGCCCCCACCAATAGATCCAGATAAACCTGCACTTTTTCCTGGTTGTAATAATACACTTGCTATTAACACAAGACTTGTCAAAACCAATAATACAGTTAAAATAGTTGTCACCTTTACACCTCCCCTAATGGATAACATGGATATTTTACCACAGCATTGTATAAAAAACAACAAAAATAATAGAAAGGATATGAATCCTCTCTATTATTTACATAAATTAACTCTTTATTCTTTTTTTATTTTTCTAAACTCACTATTTCTTTAAATTGTAGAAGGATTGAATTCCGTTATATTCTGAGGAATCTCCTAGTTCTTCTTCTATTCTTAATAATTGATTGTATTTTGCTACTCGGTCTGTTCTAGAAGGTGCACCGGTTTTAATTTGTCCTGCATTCACAGCAACGACAAGATCCGCTATTGTAGTATCTTCTGTTTCGCCAGAGCGATGGGATATTACTGCAGTGTAACCAGCTCTTTCTGCCATTTTTATAGCATCTAAAGTTTCAGTTAATGTACCAATTTGATTTACCTTAATTAGGATTGAGTTTCCAACTCCCATCTCAATACCTCTAGATAATCTTTCGGTATTGGTCACAAATAAGTCATCTCCCACTAATTGGACTTTCTTTCCTAGGCGATCGGTTAATAACTTCCATCCCTCCCAATCTTCCTCTGCAAGACCATCTTCTATAGAAATAATGGGATACTTTTCGATCAATGCTTCATAATAATCTACCATTTCTTCAGCAGATTTAACAATGCCTTCTCCTTCTAAATGATATTTACCATCTTCTTTATATAATTCAGTCGCAGCAACGTCCATAGCGATAAAAATTTCTTTACCTGCTTCATATCCTGCTTCTTTAATGGCTTTCATAATTACCTCAATGGCTTCTTCATTAGAGGTTAAGTTGGGAGCAAAACCACCCTCATCCCCTACAGATGTATTTAAGCCTTTGCCCTTTAATACTTTTCTAAGATTGTGGAAAATTTCAGCACACATTCTCAAGGCTTCCTTAAAGTCTTCAGCCCCTACAGGCATGACCATAAATTCTTGAATGTCTACATTATTATCTGCATGTTCTCCACCATTTAGAATATTCATCATTGGAACGGGTAATGCCTTGGCATTAACACCTCCTAGGTATTGGTATAGAGATAATCCTAAGGCCTCAGCAGTAGCTTTAGCTACTGCAAGAGATACGCCTAAAATAGCATTGGCCCCTAATTTTCCCTTGTTTGCAGTACCATCTAAATCAATCATCAATTGATCAATACCCACTTGATCTATTGCATTTAAACCAATGACTTCTGGAGCAATTATACTATTGACATTATCAACTGCATTAGCTACCCCTTTACCTAAGTATCTGCTTTTATCCCCATCTCTTAATTCCACTGCTTCAAAGGCGCCTGTAGATGCTCCTGATGGAACAGCTGCCCTACCTATAAAACCACTTTCCAATTCTACTTCTACCTCTACTGTGGGGTTTCCTCTGGAATCTAAAATCTCTCTTGCATATACATCAACAATTGTCGTCATTATTTTTTCTCTCCTTTCTCTTTATCCTATCTATTTGTCTTATTAGAGAATAAATTCTCCTCTAATGGAAATATTTATTTTACTATCAAGGATTGACCGGACATTTCCTTAGGTTGTTCAATGTTCATAAGATCCAATAACGTAGGGGATATATCGGATAATTTCCCCTGCTTTAGGCTAAGTGCTCCGGCTCCCGCAATAATACATTTGACTAAGTTTGTAGTATGAGCCGTAAAAGGTTTCTGCGTCTGGTAATCAATCAGCTTTTCTGCATTGCCATGGTCTGCAGTGATGATTGCCCTACCTCCCTTTGCTAAAATAGCCTCTACTACCTTTTCAGTACATTCATTGACGGTTTCTACAGCTTTCACTGCTGCTTCAAAAATACCTGTGTGTCCTACCATATCGGCATTTGCATAATTCAATACCATAAAATCATATTTTTCAGATTGGACTGCCTCTAAAACCTCTTCTGTTACCTCATAGGCGCTCATTTCAGGTTGCAAATCATATGTAGCTACTTTAGGTGAGGCTACTAAAACCCTGTCCTCTCCTTCAAATTCCTTCTCAATACCACCATTAAAAAAATAAGTTACGTGGGCGTATTTTTCTGTCTCAGCAATTCTCAATTGTTTTAGTCCTTGCTTGCTAAGATATTCTCCCATCGTATTATCAATGGATTGGGGACTATAGGCCATAATGACATTTTCAAGGGTTTTGTCATATTGGGTCATAGTAACAAAGGTCAAAGGGAAGAATCCATTTTCTCTTATAAATCCATCAAACTCTTCATCCACCAAGGATCTAGTAATTTGCCTTGCTCTATCTGGTCTAAAATTTAAAAATATGATGGAGTCATTTTCTTGTATAGTGGCCACTGGCTGGTTCTCTTTAAGTATAACCGTAGGTAATACAAACTCATCACTGATCTGGTGATCATAGGAATTTTCTATGGCCTCAATTGCTGAAGAGGCTGTTTCTCCTTTTCCTGAGACCATAGCCTGATAGGCTAGTTGGATTCTTTCCCATCTTTTATCCCTATCCATAGCGTAATATCTTCCAGAAATGGTGGCTATCTCACCTATGCCTATTTCTTTTATTTTGTCCTCTAATTCCTGTAGGAAATTCCTAGCACTCTTTGGAGGAGTATCTCTTCCATCTAGAAAACAATGAATATAGACTTTCTGTATTCCCTGTTTCTTAGCCAACTCCATAAGAGCATATAAATGTGTATTATGGCTATGGACTCCTCCATCAGATACTAAACCCATAAGATGAAGGGAAGAGTTTTTGGTCTTTACATTTTCTATAGCTTTAGTAAAAGCAGGGTTTGAATAAAATCCACCTTCTACAATTTCCTTTGTTATACGAGTTAAATCTTGATAAATAATACGACCTGCCCCAAGATTTAAATGTCCCACTTCTGAATTACCCATTTGCCCTTCCGGTAATCCTACTGCCAATCCACTGGCCTGTAGAAAAGTATGGGGGAATTTCTCCCAAAGTCCATCTATGTATTGGGTATTTGCAGAATTTATAGCATTTCCTTGTTTGTTTTCTGTATATCCAAATCCATCTAATATGATTAGTGCAGTTATTGGTTTCTTCATTTTTCTCCTCCCCTCTTCTATCGCATTTTAGTATTTGATTAGAGCAGCAAAGTCTTCTGCCTTTAGGCTAGCGCCTCCTACTAGTGCTCCATCAATGTGGGGCTTTTGCATTAACTCTTTGATATTGGAGGGTTTAACACTTCCACCATACTGTATACGTACTTGCTCAGCTGTATTTTCATCTGCTATTTCTTGAACTTTCTCTCTAATCCAACCGCATACTTCATTAGCATCTTCACTGGAGGCTGTTTTACCCGTTCCGATAGCCCATATTGGTTCATAAGCAATAACTAAGCTGGCAATTTCCTCTCCTGACAATCCAGCCAAAGCTTTTTCTACTTGAACTGTCACTACCTCTTTTGCTAGATCTTTTTCTCTTTCTTCCAAGGTTTCCCCTACACATACTATGGGCACCAACTTGGTTTTTAACGCTTTAATTGTTTTCTTATTCACTGATTCATCGGTTTCATTATAATATTGTCTTCTTTCGGAATGTCCTATAATGACATAGTCTACTCCTAATTCCTTTAACATTTCAGCAGAGACTTCTCCTGTATAGGCTCCACTTTCTTCATAATGCATGTTTTGCGCACCTACACCTATAGGAGTATTCTTGGTTAAATTCTTTACTGTATCTAAAGCAAGATAACTAGGACATAAGACCACATCGACTTCTGGCTCTTCAATTAATGAAATTAATTTCTCCACTAAGTCTTTTGCCTCTTTTGAAGTTTTATTCATCTTCCAGTTTCCAGCTATAATTGGCTTTCTCATTATATCCACTTCCTTTATTATTTATCTTCTAATACTTCTATTCCAGGTAAGTTTTTGCCTTCCAATAATTCTAAAGATGCTCCACCACCGGTGGAAATATGAGTCATCTTATCCCCATATCCCAATTGTTTAACAGCTGCCGCCGAATCTCCGCCACCAATAATAGTCGTTGCGTCACTATCGGCTAAAGCTTCTGCAATAGCTCTAGTACCCTTTGCGAAAGCTGGCATTTCAAAGACCCCCATAGGGCCATTCCAAACAACAGTCTTGGCCTTTTCAATGGTCTTTTTAAATGCTTGTTGAGTTTCTTCCCCAATATCTAATCCCATATAATCTGCTGGAATTTGGTCTATAGAAACCGTTCTATGCTCTGCATCGGCTTTAAATTCCTTGGCAATGACTACATCCTTTGGCAATAATAACTCTACACTTTTTTCCCTCGCCTTATGTAATAATTCCTTGGCAAGACCAATTTTATCTTCCTCTAGTAAAGAAGTGCCCACTTCATATCCCTGAGCTTTGAGGAAAGTATATGCCATTCCTCCTCCAATAATGAGGGAATCTACTTTTTCTAAAAGATTATTAATTACGCCAATTTTATCGGATACCTTTGCGCCTCCAAGAATCGCTGCAAAGGGTCTTTCAGGGTTTTCAATAGCGCCACCCATAACTCGTAATTCTTTTTCAATTAATAGTCCACCATAAGCTGGCAAGAACTGGGTAATTCCCACTGTGGATGAATGGGCTCTATGGGCTGTTCCAAAAGCATCATTCACAAAAATTTCCCCTAGACTGGCTAGTTCCTGTGAAAAGTTTTCTCCATTTTTGGTTTCTTCTTTTCTATATCTAACATTTTGTAGTAAAATCACATCTCCATCTTTCATTTCTGCTGTGGCTTCTTTAGCGCTTTCTCCCACCACTATATCATCAGAGGCAAAGGTAACTTCCTTACCAAGGGCATCTGCTAAACCTTGAGCCACAGGCTCTAAACTATATTTAGGGTTAGCCTCTCCCTTTGGTCTTCCCAAGTGAGACATTAAAATAAGCTTTGCTCCCTGATCAATTAAATAATTGATGGTAGGTAATGCTGCAATAATTCTGGTATTATCGGATATATTGCCATTTTCATCTAAAGGTACATTAAAATCTACCCTCATGATTACCTTTTTACCTTTTACATCAATGTCCCTTACACTTTTTTTATTTAACATAGGTATTACCTCCTGTAAATCTTCAATTTTAGAAGAAAACGGTTAACACCGTCCTAGTAAAATAGGAAAGTTTGGTTCCTTGCCAGTACAACCAACTTTTCTATTTTAAAATAAAAGGGTCCGGTCCGTAGCTTAAAACTACAAAACCGGACCCATTTTCATCTAGCTTATCTTATTACTTGGTGATCTATTCTTTAAATTCCTAACAAATTAGATACCTTTTTCATTAATAAACTGGATAAGATCTATTACTCTATTGGAATATCCCCACTCATTATCATACCAGCTAACTATTTTGGCTAATTTATTGTCCATTACCATAGTAGAAAGTCCATCTACTATAGAGGAGCGTGGATCTTGTTTGTAATCCATAGATACTAATGGCTCGTCACTAAATCCTAATACAACATCATCTGCAGCATCTTTAAGAGCTTTATTAATTTCTTCTGCTGTAGCTTCTTTTTCTAACTCAAAAACCACGTCCACAACGGATACAGTTGGAGTAGGCACTCTCATAGCCATTCCATTTAATTTCCCTTTAAGTTGTGGTAAGACTAAAGCAACAGCCTTTGCAGCACCAGTAGATGTTGGTATTATTGATTCAGCAGCTGCTCTTGCTCTTCTTAAGTCAGAATGAGGTAGGTCTAAAATACTTTGATCATTGGTATAGGCATGTACTGTAGTCATTAGACCAGTTTTGATACCAAATTTCTCATCTATTACTTTAGCAACAGGTGCTAAGCAGTTTGTAGTACAGGATGCATTAGAAATAATATGATGATTTTCTGGTTCATATTTGTCTTCATTTACCCCAAGAACAATAGTAATATCCTCATTTTTTGCTGGTGCACTAATAATTACTTTTTTAGCGCCAGCTTTTAGATGCTTAGATGTACTTTCTTTATCTCTAAATCTACCTGTAGATTCAATAACTACGTCTACTCCTAATTCCTTCCATGGTAAATTTTCTGGATCTCTTTCTGCAAAAACTTTAATTTCTTTACCGTTTACTATAAGAGCGCCTTCCTTAACTTCTACAGTTCCTTGAAATTTACCAAATAATGAATCATATTTTAAAAGATGTGCTAATGTAGAAGGATCTGTCAAATCATTTATAGCTACAATTTCAACCTCTTCAACATTGTTTAAATATTTTGCCTTAAAAGCATTTCTCCCTATACGACCAAATCCATTGATTGCTACCTTTACTGACATATTAATTCCTCCTCAATATTTATTTATTTTTTTCGATGATGGCCTTTGCGGCACTCTCATCGGTTACTAACACCAAGTCTTTTCTGATTTTACAACTTGTCATTATAGCTTCTGCTTTATTGGCTCCTCCAGATACTGCAATGACATGGGGGATTTTTTTAAAGTCCTCTATGCTTATACCCACACTGCTGGAACGATAAATTACATTGCCTTTTTTGTCAAAATAATGTCCAAAGGCTTCAGATACGGCATTGTTTTTTTTGAGAAGTTCTTTTTTCCCTTGATCCAAGCCTCTTTTTTCAGCCATGACATCGGCCCTACCTACTCCATAGACAAGTACATCTAGGGTCTTTAACATATCTAAAGTATGTTTGATAAGTGGGTTGGCTATTAGAGCCTTTAGGATTTCCCCTTCTACATCATCAGGCATATGTAATAATTCATAAGAAGCACTTAACTTTTCTGCTAGTTTGGCAGCGATATTATTTGCTTGTCTTCCAGCATCTCTCCCCATACCCCCTCTAGCTGGGATAACCGTTACATTGGGTAAGTTTAGTCTGGGCATTTCTTCTGCGACCGAGGCAACACTTCCTCCTCCTGTAACTCCAATTTTCATTTTATCCTTTAAAATCTCCTTAATATAATAGGCGGCTGCATGACCCATACTATCTATAATTGTTGGATTTTCCTCTATACTACCTGGTACAATAATGACTTGTTCTAGAGAAAGAAGTTTTTTTATTTCTCTTTCTGTTTCAGAAAGTCCACCCACTTCATGCATTAGTTCCCTAAGTCTTTCTACCATTTTTCTACCTTTTTCTGTAAGAAACATACCATGTCGCTGAATTTCAATTAAATTTTCTTCTTGTAGCTTTATGGTTTCACTTCTTACTATCCTTTCACCTATTTTCAGATTATTTGCCAAAGTACGTCTTCCAATAGGTTGATCATAGTAGATGTTTGATAAAATATTATACCTCTTTTCGATGAGTTCAAACAATTCAGGAGCTATTTGTTTCTGTAATTCAATTATATTGCCAATATCCATGTCCATTCTCCCCAATTATTATTACCCTACTTTTTAACTTTAGTGGAAACCTATCATACTTCTTAGTGCCAAAGATAGTTTTCCTACTTTTTATTCATTTTATACTATATATGGACATTTTTGTCCCAGTGGGTCTTTCTAAGCATATTGTATAACAAATCTTATTTTTTAGCAACCAGAATTTAGTAATATTCTCTAAATTTTCATAAAATGTTTTGGTAGTATATTCTATTGTAAGAGATGAGCCACAAGAAAGCAGCTTTGATCCCTCTAATGATATAAGAAAGTTTGATCCCTTGCTAGTAAGGCCTACTTTCCTCATATTAAAAAAAGATGGATGTTCATCCATCTTTTTAATTAAATCTCTTTCTCTTGGATGACGACATAATTCTCATCTCATCACGGTATTTTGCTACTGTTCTTCTGGAAATACTTACCCCTCTTGTTTTAAGTGTATTGGCAATGTCTTGGTCACTAATAGGTTTTTGCGGGTTTTCTTCTGCAATAATATTTTTTATCATGTCCTTTATTCCCTCGGAGGCTATGGCATCCCCATTTTTCTTTTCGATACCACTATTAAAGAAATATTTTAATTCGAATACACCTCGAGGGGTTTGAACATATTTACCATTGGTAGCTCTACTGACTGTTGATTCATGTATTTCTAATTTTTCAGCTACATCCTTTAAAACTAAAGGTTTTAATGCATGAATACCCATTTCAAAGAAATCTTTTTGCATATCTACAATAACAGAAATGACATTATATAGGGTGTTTCTCCTTTGTTCTATGCTTTTAATTAGCCACATAGCTGAATCTAATTTTTCATTTAGGTATTTAGAGGTTGTAGAAGACTTACTTTCATTTTTCAATATATTTCTATAAAAATTGCTAATTTGTAAACGTGGAGCTGTACTATCATTTACAATAATTATATATTCATTATCCACTTTTTCTACATAGGCATCCGGTACAACATAACCTACATCTTGGTCACTAGAAAAAATTCTACCTGGTTTTGGTTCCAAGGTTCTAATAAAATCCTTGATATCTTGAATCTCTTTAAAGCTTAAACCTAGGTCTTTAGAGATAGTTTGAAATCGATTGTTCGCCAAGTCTTCTAAATAAATATCAATTATTCTTTGAATTTTTTCGTTCCAATAGTCATGATGTTTTAACTGAATACTAAGGCACTCTTTTATATCCCGGGCAGCTACTCCACTGGGTTCGAATTCCTGTATAAATGTAAGGATATTTTCTACATCAGAAATATCCTCTTTCAAAATAGAGGCGATTTCTCGAGTATCTGTAGTTAGATATCCGTTATTATCTATGCATTCTATAATATATTCCCCAATTTTTTTATGTTTTGCATCAATTAAAGAGATATGCAATTGGAATAACAAATGCTCCTTAAGAGTTGTACTGTCCTTTACAAAATTCTCTTGGTTATATTCCTGATCATCATGACTAAAACTGGATTCCCCATAATAGGATTGGTTATTTTCAAAGTATTGTTCCCAATCTATTTCCTCTTTGGTCTTGGAATCTGCTTTTTCTTCCTGTTCTTTAGGTTTCCCATCTACAGCATCTTCCTGGATATCTAAAACAGGATTTTTTTCTAATTCTTCTGCAATAAGATTGTTTAATTCCAAGGATGATAATTGTAAAATTTCAATAGCTTGTCTTAATTCAGGCGTCATAACTAACTTTTGAGTCTGTTGTAATTGCAATCCAAAATTAAGTTTCATATGCTCTCCCCCCTTGTACAGGTCTTCTCTTTCTATCTATATGATTTATGTTCTCCTAATATTATACCACATTTATCAATACATCATGTTGCAAAAATCATTCCATAAATACAAAAACCCCTATTTTACCAGGAGTTTTTGTGTTTTTCTATTTATTTTAGAATTTTTTAAAAGTTTTCTGCAATATATCTTTCTGCACTTACAGCCGCTATTGCCCCATCTGCTGCTGCTGTAATGATTTGTTTAAGCATTTTTTTACGTACATCTCCTGCTACAAAGAGTCCAGGCACATTGGTTCTCATTTCCTCATCCCCAAGGATATATCCTATTTCATCCATTTCCACTAATCCTTGAAATAACTGTGATATAGGTTGATATCCTACATATATAAATACCCCATCTACTTTAAGTTCACTTAGTTCATTGGTCTTTTTATTTTTAAGAACTAAGGACTGCACTACCCCATTTCCTTTAATTTCTTCTACTACCGTATCCCATATAAATTCCATCTTTTCATTGGCAAAAGCTCTTTCTTGAAGAGATTTTACCGCCCTTAGTTCGTCTCTTCTATGAATAAGGGTGACTTTATTGGCAAATTTGGTTAGATACATGCCTTCTTCTACGGCGGAATCTCCTCCTCCTACAACGGCTATATTTAATTCCTGGAAGAAGTCACCGTCGCAGGTAGCACAATAGGATACCCCTCTTCCTCTATATTCTATTTCTCCAGGTACTCCAAGCAATTTGGGTTCTGCACCTGTTGCAATGATCATGGTTTTGGCTTCATAAGTGTTTTTATTTGTTTTCACTACAAAGATATTTTCTTTTTTCTCGATATTTTCAACATTTTCTTGTTTTATTTCACAGCCAAATTCTTCACTTTGTTTTTTCATTCTCTCCATTAATTTAGGGCCTGTAGGATTTTCAATGGATCCTGGATAATTTTCCACATCCTCTGTTGTGGCTGTCTGCCCTCCCATTTGCCCCCTTTCTAAAATTAAGGTCTTCATTCTGCTCCTTGCTGCATATAAACCTGCAGATAATCCCCCAGCTCCTGCGCCTATAATAACGGTATCATAATGATTATATGACATATTGTATCTCTCCTTTACTCATTCAATTTCATATTTTATCTGAAAAATATTTTCAATGCAGATATTCTATCAGACTGATTGGGCTTTTCTACTTAATAATTTACCCAATCATTACAGCAAACAATCATAAATTCCCAAATAATAAAGACATTAGCAGATGACTAATGTCTTTATTATAAATTAAAATTCTCCTAAATCCAAAACAGATTTACTAATATTTGTTGCATGGTCTGCGATTCTTTCTAAATTGCTAAGCATATCTAAGAATATTACTCCTGAACTAGGGTGACAAGATTGTTCATTAAGACGTTTTATATGTCTAGCTCTAAGAATTTCTTCTAATTGATCTATTTCTTCTTCCTGTTTATTTATAGTTTCTGCTAACTCTATATCATCACGATCTAAAGCAGAAATGGCATCTTGGACTATAGAATTTACTTTGTCGGCCATTTCCATTAACTCCCCAATAGCAATATCTGATAAATTCACATTATTTTCAATGCGATATTGGGCCAATTCCACTAAGTTTTCGCTATGATCACCTATTCTCTCCACATCGTTAATGGTATGGTATAGATTGGTTATCCGAGTATCATCTACTTCTGAAAGATTGGCATTGGATAAAGCTACTAAGTACTGGGTGATGTCTTTTTCTAATTGATTTATCACCTTTTCCTTAGCGAAAACCTTTTCTACTAAAACTTCATCTTTATCATAAAAGGCTTTCAGGGCATTGCCTAGATTCTCAATAGCAAATTGTCCCATTCTTACGGTTTCCTTTACAGCCTGCCCTGCAGCTATTGCTGGATTTTCTAGAATTCTCTCATCTAAGAATTTCAAACCGCCCTTGTCTTCTTCTTCCTTACCAGGCATTACTCTTTCCGCCAGGCTTGCCAAAGCTGGTGCAAATGGGAATAAAACAATCGTATTTAGGATATTGAACAAGGTATGCGTATTTGCAATTTCTCTAGAAACATTTGGAACCATCTGACCTTCCAGCATGGTTGTTCCAGAAATAGATATAATGAAATCATAGATGGGATTAGCTCCTTTAAATATCAAGGAGGTTAATCCTAATAATATAAGGAACCAGAGAGTTCCAATTACTTTCATTGTAAAGTGAACAAATGCAGTTCTCTTAGCATTTATAGAAGCTCCTATACTTGAAAGTACCGCTGTAACGCATGTACCTATGTTTTCTCCTAGAAGTATGGGGACTACCAAGTCTAAGGGAGATACTCCCGGAATATTACTAAAGGCACCTGAAATTGCTAATGCTTGCAACAAACCAATGGAAGCACTACTGCTTTGTATAATAGCGGTAAGAGCAAAACCGGCTAAAACTCCAAGGATTGGATTGCTACTAAAGGAAACCAACATTGCCTTAAATCCCTCATGATCTCTCAAGGGTTTCATGGCATTGGACATAAAATCTATCCCAGTAAATAAGATCCCAAATCCTAAAATAACGGACCCTATGTGCTTAGTTTTCTTCTTTTTAGCAAATAAAAACATTCCAGCTCCAATAGTGATGGCTATAGGTGCTAATTTTGTTACCTGTAGCGCTACCATTTGAGCTGTAATGGTGGTTCCAATATTTGCTCCCATAATTACGCCAATAGCCTGAAGAAGATTCATGAGTCCAGCATTTACAAAGCCTACTACCATTACAGTGGTTGTACTACTACTTTGAACAATCATGGTGACAACGGTTCCTACTAATATTCCCAAAAATCGATTGTTCGTAAGAATTTCCAACAATCTTTTCATCCGATCTCCCGCTATCGTCTTAAGGCCGTCACTCATCATGTTCATGCCATAGATAAATAGACCTAAACCTCCAAATAAGCTGATAAGCATTTCCATCGTCATTTTATACATACCCTCCAAACCACTTTTTTTATTAACCCTCTTTATAAAAATATATGAAAACAACCAACATTATTATATATTAAAAAATACATTCTTTCATTATAAATTATAGTTTAATCGTATTCATCTTTTTCCCTAATCCATACCCTTAAAGCCTAATTGTCGTAATGCTTCGTAGGCAATAATCGCTACTGAATTAGATAGGTTAAGTGATCTGGCTTCTTTTCTCATGGGAATTCTAATTGCCCTTTCTGGATTTTTTTCCAATAGTTCTTTAGGCAATCCCGCTGTTTCTTTACCAAAAAGAATAAAACAGTCCTCTTGATAGCTCATATGGGCATAGTCATTGCCTCCCTTGGTAGTGGCATAATAATATGTACTGTCGGGGTATTTTTTAAAAAATTCTTCTAAATTATCATGATATTCAATATCTAGTAAATCCCAATAATCTAGGCCTGCTCTTTTTAAATATTTACTTTCTAAAGAAAAACCCAATGGCTTGACCAGATGTAGTTTTCCGTGAATTGCTCCACAGGTTCTTGCAATATTTCCTGTGTTTTGAGGAATTTCTGGCTCTACCAAAACAATATTAATGGACATTCTATGTTTGTCTCCTCCCTGTACCTTTTTGTATATTATATCAAATAAGTCCTCTATTCATCCATGTTGATTTGCACATAAAAGAGAAATCAATTTTATAATTTCCCTCTAAATTTTCTAGGGTGTCATTCTGCCTTAATGATCTAAAATATATTTTTCCAGGATAGCGGCTACCCCTTCTTGATCATTAGATAAAGTAATTTCATCGGCGACTTCCTTTACTTCCTTTCTTCCATTGTCCATAGCCACCCCCAATCCTGCCTGTTTAATCATTGTGATATCGTTATAGCTATCTCCAATAGCTATAACTTGATTCATGGGAATATGATAATACTCAGCAAGGGTTTTTATGGCATTTCCCTTTGTAGCATTTTTATGGGTTAGTTCAATATTTCTTGGACTAGAACTTGTTACAAAGGCATTATCCATTTGATGGATTCTATATAGAGCTTCTTTTATTATGTCTTTATTCTGAGACCAAATAGAGAGCTTTAGGATTTCCTCCTGTATATCGCAAATCATAGAGGTACTATCTATAGAATGTATGGAAATATGTTTAGTAGGATCTACTTGGGTTTCCTTTAGTAAATAGGATCGGAAAAACTCTAGCTTTTGTCCTACATATATTTTATTCTGGGTAAAGAAGAAATAATCTGCCCCGATATCCTTACATATCTCTGCCCCTTCTATAATTGTTTTCTTATGAATAGGAAAGGTTTCAAATGTTTTTTCCTTCCCCACCTGCTGAATAATCGCACCATTACAGGCAATTATAGGTGTTTTTAAACCTATATATTGGGCATAAAGCAGGGCAGAAGTATATATTCTCCCTGTGGTAATAACAATCTTGGCTCCTTGTTTTTGGGCATCTAATAGGGCTTTTTTTGTCTTAGGAGTAACCTGCTTATGGGTAGTTAATAAGGTTCCATCCATGTCAATAGCCACCATCTTATATCTCATCATTTACTCTCCCTTCAAGTCCTCTTTGATCTTTAAGTTAAAACTATCCATTGATATTTTAATATCCTCTTAAATTATTCTCATATTATTAGCTGGTGTACACCCAAATAATCTTGTCCATCATTTCTCTACAAGAAAACGTCTATCCCCTCTCTAGTAATATAGGAAAGTTTAGTCCTTTGCTAGCTAGACCAACTTCCCTATATCATCAAAAAGGCATATGCCTTTGAGGGTATATGCCTTTAAGAGTCTATTCTACCTTAACAGCGGTACCGTATGCCATTAGCTCTGCGGCCGATTGCATAACTGAAGCTGTAACAAATCTAACATTTACAATGGCATTCGCTCCCATTTTTTCTGCATCTTCAATCATTCTTTGAATAGCTATATCTCGGGCTTCTGACATCATTTCAGTATACTCTTTGATTTCTCCACCTACTATGGTCCTAAAACCAGCCATAATATCTTTTCCTATGTGCTTAGAATGAATAATATTTCCCCTAACAATTCCATACACTTCTACTATTTTTCTATTGGGAACAGTCTCTGTGGTAACAATAATCATATTCTTTTCCCCTTTCTATTTCATGGTACTCAACCATCAAGATTTCACAACTATAAAATACTCCTATTCCCCTTCATTCAAAGGGCTTTGGGTGTTTTAGTTTTCTAGCCTTATTCATCCCTAGGTACTTTCTCCGATTGTGTACCCGTAGGATTTTGCTCTGGGTTTGGTTTTTGTTCCGAAGGCTTTGGCTTTTGTTCCGAAGGCTTTTCCTCAGGTTTTGGATCCTTCGGCTTAGTAGGTGCTTTAGGTGATTTTTCCTTGGGTTTCTCTTTTTCCTTGGAAACTTCCTTCTCCTTTGTACCTACTACGATTAGTCCGTTGACTGGTCTGTAATAATCACGGTGAAGCAGTTCTTTTTTGATCTGTTTTCCATTTTTATAAATAACTTTATAAACATTTGCTTTGTAGCCTGTCTTAGGAGTTTTTTCCTCTTTTTTATAGTCTTTATATTGATTTTTATCCTCTTTATAAGAAATTTTAGGAGCCAAAGTGGAAAGAATATCCGTTTGCAATTTTATCTCTTGATATACACCATTATTATCACCATATATATTTGTTGTCAAGGTGCTGCCATTAACGTACATCTGAATATATATGGGGCTATCTAAAGTGTTTTTAAATTTCATATCACTCCAATCCCCAGATATCATCGCATCTTGACCAATGGGTACGTAGTGTACTGGAAAGGAATGGTGCCTTCTTTCCACTATTTCTAAATTTGCCCTTACAGCTGCATTAAACATAGTGGTAGAGACTTGACATACCCCTCCCCCTACTCCTGGCTCTAATTGCCCATCTACAATGACAGGAGCATCTAGGTAGCCATTATCCTTAGTAATAGGACTAATCACTTGATTGATGGAAAATACCTCTCCTGGAAGAACAATTTTACCATCTATTTTACTGGCGGCAATTTTTATATTTTGCCCTCTTTGCCAGGAGGAGCCATTAAATTTAGTAGAAAATCCAACCATTTTCTCTTTAATGCCTTTTAACATTTCCTCTTTAATTTTAGGTGCCGTGGTGATTACAGGGAGTTCTATTCTTTGGTTTTTCTTTTGAGTAATGGATTCCTCTAATAAACTTATTGTCTCCTCCTCTTTTAAAGCCAACCCATTCTTTTCTTTTGTTGTAATAAATTTATCTTTTTCAAATTTTATTTTTGCATCTACTGCATCTTGCTTAATTTCTTCATTTAATTTTTTTGTAATTTCCTTTATTTTGTCTTTATCCATCGCAACTTTCATAGAAAGATTCTTACCCTTACTTTTTAGGCTAATGTAAGCATTCATTTTATGAAAGAGATTCCCTTCTTTTCCCGATTCATATGCCTCTTCCAGTGTTTTATCCACATCTTGGCTCACACCTAATTGATCATAAGTATAAGACCATTGTTGCTTTCCATAAAAAACTTCCAGTTTCTTTTCCTCTGGTTTCTCACTATATTTCTCTGTTATTTTTTCCTTTGCCTCTTCCTTTGTTAGATATCCTATATTTATACCCTCTATTTTTATATTGGGATATATAATATCTTTTGACACTAATAATCCCAGATAACAAAATAGTAATATAGCTATCGCAATAATGCCTATGGAAGCTAAGATTAAATAATTAGGCTTTTTACTTTTTACTTCTTCCCCTTGCATTTGTTTACCTCCCGGCATCAAATTTTACCCATCTCATTTTTCCAATATATTATATATAAAATTTAGCGACCAAATTACCAATGAAATTGTAAAATTTATGAAACTTCTTTAGAATAATATTCACAAAGATGTTGTATCGGACATATTTCACACTGGGGTCTTCTGGCTTTACAAATATTTCTTCCATGATGTATCAACCAATGATGAGCCTTTGACCATTTGCTTTTAGGAATATTTTTCATTAGTTGTTTTTCGGTTTCCTCTACATTCTTAGCTTCTGCTAATCCAATACGATTAGATACTCTAAATACATGAGTGTCCACAGCAATAGCATCCTTTCCAAATACATTGCTTAATACCACGTTGGCAGTCTTTCTTCCCACTCCTGGAAGTGTAGTTAATTCCTCTAGAGTATCCGGTACTTTACCATCAAATTTTTCCAAAAGTATCCTACTCGTGGCAATGATATTCTCACTTTTATTACGATAGAAGCCACAACTTCTAATCATTTCGCCTAATTCTTCCACACTTAAAGACGCAAAATCCTCAGGTTGATTATAATGATGAAATAGTTTCTCAGTAATAATATTTACTCTTTTATCTGTGCATTGAGCCGACAATATAGTCGCTACCAGAAGTTCAAAGGGAGTAGTATAGTGTAATGCAATGGTTGCTTCTGCATAAGTTTCTCCAAGTATATCTAATACCTCTTGGGTTTTTCTTTGGTTTAACATGTTTTGCCTCCTTATTTATTTTATATGTTATATATTCCCCAAAATATTTTATTTTCACTTTTATTTACTATCATAATTATGCACTATCTAGCAAAAAATATAATGTTAAATTTTTTCTGCTTTAATTTTTAAGTAAATACATAAAATAAGAATAGAAATATTATACAAAGGAGAGATAAAAGATGAAAACTATGATTAGAAATGCTGTCATTGTTGGTACTGTAAGTGCTATTGCTGGCTACTCTATGTACAAACAATCCAGAACTCCTATGAAAAGGTCTCAAAAAATGGCAAAAAAATTAGTATCTAAAGCAACAAATATGCTTCAATAATACAAAAATCTTCTAGTAAAACAAAACAGCTATCTCTGCTCTAGTGAAATAGAAAAGATACAAATAGACTACCCTAGTCTATTTGTATCTTTTCTAGCATTTTTAATGCGGGATCAATGATGGGTAGAGTAGATAATTCCCTAAGCGCTTTATAAATATAAGGAAAATGAGTACATCCCAAAATGATACCTTCACACCCTATAGTGGAAAAAAAATCTAATACTTTTTCTAGTGCAAATTCTTTTACTATGGTTTTAGGGTTCATCTTTTTTTCAATAGCATCTACCAAGAGCAATAAACCTATTCCCACGACATAAGCATCTGAATTTGATTTTTGGATAATCTTTTCTATAGCAAAAGTACTTTGGTTGTTTGCCGCCAACACCCCAATTCTTTTATAACTTTTACCCAATTGACTATAAATTTGCAAAGGAGTAATAATATTCACCTGAAAATCCAAGGAAAGTTTATCCATATCCACCGCCCCACTTAGGGAATTACAATAAACAAATATGTTTTTCATCCCTTGGGATTTTATTTCATGAATCCTATGTATAACCATTTTCTCTAATTTTCGAGGATATAAAATCTGTAGAATTGACTGCTCCTGGGGAGTATTAGAGATGGGATATGCCTCTGCATCATAACCCCGATTTTTTAAAAAATCTACCCCTAATTGAGTATCAAAAATCGTTCCTGCAATTACCCCAATATTCACAAAATGTCACCTCCAAAAAAGCAGACGAATTTTCGTCTGCTTTTTATTTGTCCTCTACTTTAATTATTTTATTGTACTACAATCAATTAAATTATGCGACATTCATCTTTTTGCTCCCCTTAGGGAAACCAAATCCAATAGCTAAGAATGCTACAATCGCAAGCAAGTATGGGTAGTATAGGGATGGCATAATTTGTACTGGAGATAATCCTGCAACACTTCCAGCAATTAATAGTTGTGCTCCATAGGGAATGATCCCTTGCCATATACAAGCAAAGATATCTAACATACTAGCACTTCTTCTTAAATCTATTCCATGTTCCTCTGCAATGTCCTTCGCCATAGGTCCTGTAATAACAATCGCTACAGTATTATTTGCAGTGGCAATATCTGCTAAGGATACTAAAGCGCCAATTCCAAGTTCTGCACCCTTTTTCCCCTTAATAAATCGATTTACTAAATCTAATAGATAAGCAATTCCACCTTGGCTTTCAATAAGGGCTGCTAAACCACCAATTAGTAGAGATAGGATAAAGATTTCTTGCATAGAACCAAAGCCCTCATATATATGGTTAGCAAATTCCATTATGGTAAAGCTATTGCCTATTAATCCTATTCCTCCAGCTAAGACTGTTCCTAAAATCAATACGGTGAAAACATTCATACCCAATAGGGCTAATATTAATACAGATAAATAAGGAATAATTTTAATGAATTGATATTCCAATCCTTGGGGTACAACACCCTTTGCCCCAGTAAATAGCATGACTACAATAGTTAAAATAGCAGCAGGAGCAGCAATTTTAAAGTTCATAATGAACTTGTCTCTCATTTCTACCCCTTGGGTTCTAGTCGCTGCAATGGTAGTATCTGAAATCATAGACAAATTGTCTCCAAACATAGCTCCTCCCACAACTGCTCCTACCGCAACAGCCAAAGGTAGAGATGTTTTAGAAGCAATATCTGCAGCAATAGGTACAACGGCCGCAATAGTTCCTACGGAGGTTCCCATTGCCGTTGCAATAAAAGCTGCAATGATGAAAATCCCTGGTAAAATCAAACTAGCTGGTATAATAGAAAGTCCAAAGTTTACAGTAGAATCCACTGCGCCCATAGCTCCTGCCACAGTGGAAAAACCACCAGCCAATAGGTAAATCATAACCATGGTAATAATATCTTGATCACCAACACCCTTAATAAAGGTGTTCATCTTGTCATCCAATTTCCCCTTACCGATTAAAAATGCAACAATAATACCGGCTACAGCAGCAATAGGTGCAGGCAATTGATAAAAAGCCATATCTTTACCCATTATACTGTAGTAAATTCCTACCCCCAAGAATAAAGCTAAAAATACCAATAAAGGCAATAGGGCAACTGGATTTTTTTTCTGTTCCATAATGATTAATTCCCCCTTTTTTTATTATTTGGGAATGTCATAATATTATGACATTCCCATTATTTAATATATTAACAGAATACGCATAAAATGTATATTGCTATTTACTCATTTCCCCAACTTTATTTAAAGCTTGCTCTAAGTCAGCAATAATATCTTCTACATCTTCAATTCCTACAGACAATCTAACTAATCCATCGGTAATTCCTGCAGCTAATCTTTCTTCCTTTGGCACTGGAGAGTGAGTCATGGAAGCGGGATGTTGAATTAATGAATCCACACAGCCTAAGCTTACTGCTAAACCTATCATTTCTACACTATCCATAAGAGTTCTTCCTTCTTCTACTCCACCTTTTAATTCAAAGGCGATCATTCCACCAAACCCATCCATTTGTTTTTTAGCAATTTCATATTGAGGATGGGATGCTAGTCCTGGATAATATACTTTATCCACTAATGGATGGTTCTCTAAATATTCGGCAACTTTTTGTGCATTTTTACAATGCTTTTCCATTCTCATGCCTAAAGTCTTAATTCCTCGAACAAGCAACCAAGCATCAAAAGGTCCTAAAATACCTCCTAAATCCTTTAGGTGAGGGAATTTCATATCAAATAAAAGCTCCTTGGATCCTACAATAATACCTGCAATAATATCTCCATGACCTCCTAGATATTTTGTTGCACTATGAACCACAACATCTGCTCCCAATTCAAGAGGTCTTTGTAAGAATGGCGTCATAAATGTGTTGTCTACTATAACTTTAGCATCAAATTTATGGGCGATTTCAGCTACACCTGCAATATCAATAACTTTTAAAGTTGGATTTGCTGGAGTTTCTAAATAAACTACTTTGGTGTTATCTTTCATAGCTTCTTCAACTTGTTTTAAATCAGAAGCATCCACTAAAGTAACTTCTATTCCATATTGAGGTAACATTTCTGTAATAAACCCAAAGGTACATCCATATAAAGTATCAGAAGTAACGATGTGATCTCCTTGTTTTAATAAAGTTAGTAGCGCAGTTGAGATAGCCGCCATACCAGATCCAGCTGCAATAGCCATTTCTCCACCTTCTAAAGCAGCCATTTTTTCTTCTAGTTCATTGGTATTTGGATTTCCTAATCTAGAGTAGATGTAGCCACCCTCTTCAAAAGCAAATCTTCTAGCACCTTGTTCTGCATTTTCAAAGATGAAAGTAGATGTTTGGAAAATTGGAGTAGCATGAGAACCTGTAGCTTTATCGTGGAAATTACCCGCATGTAAAGCTTGAGTGTGAAAACCTAATTTTTTATTATTCATTCATAAACCCTCCTAGAATATATAAATTTATTTTTTTCTTTTCATGCCATTATATACTTGCAAAAACCGTGCCAATCTTCCAATGCTAATCTCTGGGTGAAACCGGTTGCAATTCTCACCAATATCCTTAAATATGTGGTTAAAAACATAACCTGTGGTTATAATTATAACCACAGGTTATGTTAAGCCTTTTCTATGCCATAGAGCCTCATTTTATTAATCACTGTTGCATGATTGACCCCTAAGGATTTAGCTGCCTGACGAATACTGGTACTTTGTCTTAATGCCTCTTCAATAGCTCTTTTTTCCGCTTCAGCCACAACCTCTTTAAGTGGTTGAAGGCTTTTTTCTTTTGTCAATAGATCAATAGAGGAACTATATTGCTGATTTTCCAATATAAGATGATGGGTTTGAATAATATTTTCATGGCAAAGGTTCATTGCCCTTTCTATAATATTAGCCAATTCCCTGATATTTCCTGGCCAATCATACTCTATTAATTTTTTAATGGCCTCATCACTTATTCCCTGAATAGGTTTATTCATTCTTTGTCCTAATTTTTGAATATAATATTCACATAGAATAGGAATATCATCTTTTCTTTCCCTTAAAGGGGGAACGGTAATAGGTATAACATTTAACCTATAGTACAAATCTTCCCTAAACTGACCATTTTCCATAAATTTTTCCAGATCTCTATTGGTAGCCGCAATAACCCGTACATTAATGGGGGTTTCTGTATTACTCCCCAACTGCCTAACCTTACTTTCTTGCAATACTCTAAGAAGTTTTACTTGTAGGTGGGTTGACAGCTCTCCGATTTCATCTAAAAAAATGGTTCCGTTGTCAGCATATTTAAAAAGGCCTGGTTTCCCCCCTTTTCTTGCTCCTGTAAAGGCTCCCTCTTCGTATCCAAAAAGCTCACTTTCCAAAAGACTATCGGGTAATGCTGCACAATTCACTGCCACAAAGGGTTTATTTTTTCTTGGACTTGCCATATGAATTGATCTTGCAAACAATTCTTTTCCCGTACCGCTTTCTCCCCTGATTAATACGGTTGAATCACTCTTTGAAATAATCTTAGACATTTCAATAACTCTGATGATCTTCTCGCTTTTACCAATAATTTCATCAAAGGTAATCATAGAGGGTTTGGTAAATAAATGCACTAAGTCCATTACACTTTCTATATCTCTAATACTGCCCACTGCTCCAATGGGCTTTCCTTCTTCATCTAATATGGGTCTTCCGGAGGTAACATAATGGGCAGGGGACTCTTGGTTATCTAAAATAATTTCTACATGCTCATAGCTTTTACCGGTTTTAATGGTCTCCAAAATAGGGAGCTCTGGAGCTATTATTTTTGAAATATGTTCCCCTATGACCCCCTCATTTACCTTGAGCACTTTTTTGGCTCCCTGGTTAAGGGTTGTGATTATTCCATGTTTGTCAACAGCAATAATCCCCTCTTCAGTAGCATCTAAAACAGTTTCAATATATTTCTCCCTTTCTTCCTGGGGTAGCAACTCCACTTTCTGAACAGCTATCACATCTTTCTCCTGCAATAACTGGGACTTCAAAACTTCTAAGCTCACATGAAAATCATCATATGTTTTAATGTATGCAATACCTGGATGTACCTCCAAGGCTCTTATGTCAACACAATAATTGTTTAGAATATGCAGAATATCTAATACCATTCCTGATCTATCTTTGGTATCTATTCGAAGTCTAATGGTTTTTTTCATTTTTCTCACTCCAACAATTGAGTTATGATTCATAAGTATTTCTTCTATTCCAGGAGTCCACGAAGCTCTTTAACCCTTCTATAAGAAAAAGGTCCTTCCCCTTGTCCATAGCCCCTATCCTATTCTTGATGATAGAAACTTGATGATCCTGTAAGATTTTTATCTTTTTTTGTCCGCCTTGGGTTAATGCAAATATTGTTCTTCTCTTATCCTCAGGATGATTATTTTTGCTTATATATTCGAGTTGGACTAATTTATTAATAAACTGAGTTACAGCTGGTTGAGAGATCTTCAAAACATTGGCTAATTCTGTTGTGGAAGTTTTTTTATTTCTATTAAGATATTCCAAAATATAAAATTGATTTATGGAAATATCCTCACTCCTAATTACTTCCTCTATAATTTTTCCATTGATAAAATGTAATTCCGTTATCAAATTTCTTAGGATATTTGCTGAAAAATCAGAGCTTAGTTCCATTAAATTAAATCCCTCCCTTTCCATGCAAGTATTTTGCTTTTTTCCTTTGGGATAATTATTTTCAAGGCTTGTCTCTTGTTATAAATTTTTAAGGGTAGTATTGGGCCTATCTCCCCGTCTATATCACTAGGTATTTCTTCTTGATTGTGCTGCAAGGAGTTTATTGTGAGCTCCGATGTATGAAAAAATATGACATTGGGATCATAAATATGATCTCCTTTTAATACTTTTAAAAATAATTTGGCTAGTAGAGGCAAACTACAATCTTTGAAGAGAATAACATCAAACTTGCCATCGTCAATTTGTGCCTGGGGTGCAATATTTCTAAATCCTCCTGCAAATTGACTATTGAGAATAAGGAAGAAAAGTAAATCCCCCTCAAAATTGTAGTCAGGACTACTTAGAGAAAGAGGAACTGGCTTAAAGGTAGGGATTTCCTCCAAACCTTTTATATAATACCCCAATTTCCCCAAGGTGTTTTTTAGTCTGACATCTGTAGATCGAGGTATAGTGGCCAGTAATCCCCCACTGGCTGCATTGATAAAATACTCATCATTTACTTGGCCCACATCTATATCCATGAAATGATTCTCTACTATAATTTTACAGCATTCATCAACTTTTTTGGGCATACCTAAAAAAGTTCCAAAATCATTAGCAGTACCTGCAGGAATAATACCTAAGGGGGCCTTTATCTTATTTCTCATCATCATATTAATAACCCCATTGACTGTTCCATCCCCACCAGCTGCTACAACAATGGTCTTGCCATCATTTATGGATTCATCGAAAAACATCTGTACATCTGTGTTTTTCCCCAAACGAAATATCTCCACTAGATATCCCCCTTGTTGAAAGATATGAATTGCTGTATCCAATTCATTTTTAAAAGTACCATCTCCTGATACTGGGTTATAAATCATCTTAATTCTTTTCATTTATCTTCCACCTTTGTTAAGTCTTTCACTAGACTATGATGAACTATCGCACTTATTATCATTGTACATCATAATATAAATTAATACATTCTTTAAAAACCTACTACCTAAATTTTATCGATTTTTCTGCATCTATTCAATAGAGATTTTTAGGGAGGTCTTAAGGGAAAGGAAGGTAATCCATGTTTTTTAAGAGGAAGTATTCTATACAAAACATTTCAAAATTCATCATTGGTAATGGAAAGGAAATCCCTTTAATCAATGGCCAAATGATTAAAAGTATAAATTTCGATAATGCCGCCAGTACTCCTATACTTAGGCCTGTGGCAGACTACGTTGAAGAGTTTTATCCTTGGTATTCCAGTGTGCACCGTGGGACGGGTTTTAAATCTCAACTTTCCACAGAAGTGTATGACTTCTGTCATGAACGGGTAGCTGAATTTTTTAATGCCGATATAAATAAAAATACCATAATCTTTACGAAAAACTCTAGCGAAGCCATCAATAAGCTGTCTTATCGATTAAATCTTCAAAAGGATGATGTGGTTCTTACAAGCATTATGGAGCACCACTCCAACGATTTACCCTGGAGGAACAAGTGCCATGTGGAACATATTAAGGCCAATCCAGTAGGTAGTCTAGATTTAAATCATTTAGCTTCTTTAATAAAAAGGTTTGGTAGAAAAGTAAAACTTATCACGATTACAGGGGCTTCTAATGTGACAGGTCATATTAACCCTATTGATGATATCGCCCAGATGGCACACCATGCAGGTATTCCTATATTAGTAGATGCCGCCCAATTAGCTCCCCATAGGGCCATTGATATGAAGCCAAATGATCATCCCTGTCATATTGACTATATCGTTTGTTCTGCCCATAAAATGTATGCTCCTTTGGGTACGGGTGTATTAATTGGACCCAAAATCACTTTTAAAAGGGGCATTCCAGAATATTGTGGAGGGGGAACGATTAAAAGTGTAACCCAGGATGAAATCCATTGGGCCTCTCCCCCTGATAAAGATGAAGCCGGTTCTCCAAATATTATTGGAGCTGTAGCCCTAAAAAAATCTATGGATATCTTAGAGGAAATAGGTATGAATAACATCTCCCAACATGAGTGCCAACTAATGAAACATTTGGTTACTTCGTTGCAGAGTCATCCCAATATTATTTTATATGGGGATAATCAATCCATTCACCCCCAAGAAAGAGTGGGTGTTTTATGTTTTAATATTAAGGATTTAAATCATGCCCTAGTGGCTGCTATTCTTAGCTTTGAATACGGTATATCTGTTCGCAATGGGTGTTTTTGTGCCCATCCCTATATCCATCATTTATTAGATCTTAGCCCCCAGGAAATTCGCATACAGCAAAGACAGATATTACAATCTAATTTTCATAATGTAGTAGGGATGGTACGGGTTAGTTTTGGTATGTATAATCAAATGAAAGAAGTAAACTATTTTTTAAATGCTATTGAAGAAATTCTCGAGCAGCTAGGAAATAATTATTATCAAAAAAAATATTTACTGGACAGAAAGTCCGGTGCCTATTATCCCAGAGATTATGAGGTGAATTTTCAAGAATTTTTCCCATTTTTTTCTTAGAATTATGAACTTTTTTATTCATAAGTCTTATGGGTTATTCAAATACTAAAGAAAAAAGAAAGGATGAAAGTCATGCAAAAAAATGTAGGCACCTTAGATGCATATATGCGAATATCCTGTGGTCTCATGATGTTTGGTTATGGCATTATAAAAAAATCCCTTCCCGCAACTGCTCTAGGTAGCTGGAAAGTAGCAGAGGGAGTTACTAGATTTTGTCCCATGATGTATGCTCTAGGAATGGATAGTCATAATATTCGTTTGGATCTATTTAAAAAGAAAAATCACGACACAGCCTTATCCTACGAAGAATAGAAAATCCCCATAAATTACCCACTAAAATATCTTTTTGAAGTTAGTAAAATAAGTGTCTCAATTATTGAGACACTTATTTTGCTTCCATAATGAAATAATGAACATCATCATTTAATTTTACCCCTTTAGTAAAGGCCTCTAAGTTTTTTAAAATCTCATGGGATAGTAGCTCAGGGGATAGACTTCCATTTTTCTCCATAATATCAATGATTCTTTCTTCGCCAAAGGGCTGGCCTTTTCTATCTGCAATCTCTACTAATCCATCGGTATAAAACAAAACCTTATCTCCTTCATCCAAAACAAGATGATAATCCTTGAATTGGGGATCATAGTTGGCATCAATCTTACAGATAGGAAAGCCAGTGTGTTCCACTACTTCCACCATCCCATTTTTCCTAAATATCAAGGGGTAAGTATTCAATCCTGCGGATGAAAACACAAGTTTTTTAGTCCTTTTCTCATATATCCCATATAACATTAGGGCATACATTTCCAAGGGAAAATCAGTTTCATTGTATTTTCGATATAAATTTGTTAATACTTCTTTAGGAGAAAACATCTTTTCTAAACCATAATGATAGGGTTTAGAGGATACAATGGTTTGTTTCATGAATATAGTCATCATAGCGGCAGGAATTCCATGACCTGCTACATCTCCGATATAAAAGGCCACATTTTCATCATTGAGATCTTCAAATCCATAATAATCCCCGCCTACTTTTTCATAGGGAATGTACTCACTAAAAACTTCTAGGCTATCATATATTTCATGTTTCTCAGACATAATTGCCTTTTGTATAGTCTTCGCATATTCTAAATCTCGTAACATCTCTGTATTGGCTTCGTGAATTTCCTGCGTTCTTAATTCCACTAATTGTTCAAGATTATTTGCATACTTACTAATTTCTTTTTCTGCTCTATCCAGCCTATTATAAGGATGGTGAATGTTAAAAATAAATAGAACTTTGAAGATCATATAGGCAGATATAAGTTTGTATATATGACCCAGTAGATTATAAATATCATATACATTAGAATAACTTACAAAAGCCAATTCTGAAAATATGGTAAGGATTAGAGCAGAAAGAAATAATGATAGTAAAAAATCTTTTTTCTTGTTAAATTCTATAGCAAATCTTATAAAAGCAATTAACAACATGGCAATGATTATATATTCTAAAATAATTTTTATCGGAGTGAGACCTTGTCCCTCTATAAATAATAGGGGAAATCCCTTGGGAAAAAAGCTGAGATATAAAAGAAATCCTAGGGATAATAATAGGGGTAATCCCACCATAAGCCAATTGCTTATCTTTTCTACTTTTCTTTTTATGGGAATAAAACTACTTGTCAATATCCCTATGGAAAGTCCAAGTCTACCAATAATCCAATAGGCCGTAGCAGCTTGTACAGAACTAGGCACCAATAGCCCTGGCATTCCTTTATAGGAAAAAGTATGCCAAAAATCTACACATCCAACAAAAAGAAGAATCCCTGCTAGGACCTTCATTCTAAGCCTACGATCTCTATTCCCTACATAATAGATAACTAAGAAACTAGCGATATACATAATAATACTGGCAAATTCCGCTACAGTATGAAGGACTAAAAAATGTTCCTGTACATAAACTTTATAAAATTTATTTTCTAGAAATCTTACAAAATAAAAAATTACGGCTGAAGAAAAAAAGCTTATTATAATTAAACGATAGGCAGAAAAATCCATATTTCTGCCGGAAATCAATCCCTTAGGTGCATTTTCAATTTTCGCATTCATCTATACACCCTCTTTCTATGAACCTAACCAAGCTTCCTGAATAAAATTAATACCCATGTAAATAATAACTATTTTCAATTGGATATACTAATCATACAATAATCCCTCTACCATTGCAAAAAAAATTTACAGTCTCCTCATATTATTCTACATATTATTCTACATTTCCACTGCATTTTCCTTTATTTTTCGCTAAGATATGAAATAATTTTACACAAAAGGAGACAGCCCTTCTAGTGAAATAGAAAAGTTTGATCCCCTAGGAGCGATCACAACAACTTTCTTATTTCATAAAAAAACAAGGGATATTTTCCCCTTGTTTTTATTCTATAGGTAGGCTTTCCCCATTAAGAATGATAAATATTGCCTCCAATAAATTCTCTTAATATAGAATTTTGTAAAATAGAACTTTCATCCTCTATAGATAAAAAATATTTTAAAAACTTTAATAATCTTTTTGCTTCGCTATAGTACTCGCTATCATGAGGTATTTCTAGCAAAAGTGGTTCAACATATTTTTTCAAAACAGATAATTCATAAAACAACGCAGAATTAAACATCCTATCTGCTTCTTCCTGATAAGGAAAAATATACTTTTCTTCTCCTCTTCGTACCGACTGCCAACGCTGTAAAGTGCTTAAGGCATTATAGTTTCTGTACTTACTATCCCTGATCATTCTTCTAATAAGACGAATATCGGTGGTGTGTATTCTATTGTGCTGATCTACATTTAATTGAGTAAGAGGACTGATATATATTTTATATTTATTATCCTTTGGAATATCCCCAGTCAGTCTTTCATTGAGGCCATGAATGCCTTCTACAATAATAGGGTTATCCTTCGTCACTCTTAAAATTCTTCCTCTATATTCTCTTTGTCCTGTAACAAAATTAAAAGTAGGTATTTCAACTTCTTCCCCTTGAATTAAATTGAGTAAATGTTCATTAAACAACTCAATATCAATAGCTTCTATATTCTCAAAGTCATATTCCCCATTTTCATCCTTGGGGGTAAATTCCCTGTTCACAAAATAATCATCTAATGAAATTTCAATGGGCTTTAGCCCGTTTACCTTGAGATGGGTGGACAATCTATGGGCGAAAGTCGTCTTGCCTGAGGATGAAGGTCCTGCTATTAATATCACTCTTGTACGATCCCTTTGTTGATAAATTTCATCTGCTATTTTACTAATTTTCTTTTCATGATTTGCTTCAGCTACTCGAATGAGGTCGGTTATTTTTTCTACCTCTATGCTTTCATTTAGTATGGCTACATCAGAAACTTCTAATATTCTTCCCCATTTTTCGTATTCTCTATAAACAGAAAATAGTTTTTTCTGTTCTTTGAATTCTATACATTTCTTGGAACTATTGATAGTTGGACTTAGGAGAACAATTCCCGGTAAATAAAACTTTAAATCGAATAATTGTAAAAGTCCGGTGCTAGGTACCATATATCCATAGAAATAGTTATTATAATCCTCCAAAGTATACATATTCAATTTATTTTCCCTGCGATATCTCATTAAATTTACCTTTTCAGGTTCTCTATTTCTTCTAAAAATCTCTTTTGCTTCTTTTATATCTATTTCTTTCTTGCTTATAGGTAAATTCTCATCAATTATTTCCTGCATTCTTTGTTTAATCTGATTTACCTCATCCTTGGTAAGGTTTTTCTTGCCATGCAACTCACAATACAGACCTCCTCCTAAGGAGTGCTCCACAGAGAGTTGTCTATCTGGAAATAGGTCCCTAGCCGCTTTTATTAGGATAAAGGCAAGACTTCTTTGATAGATCCTTATCCCATCTGTGGTTTTCAGATCTAAAAATCTAACATGGGTATCTTCATACAATTTGTTAAATAATTCTTTTAAATCGCCATTGGCCTTGGCGGCAACAATAGGTGTTTCATGTAAGGGTTGCTTTTCCTGACTTAATTCCAATAAACTGATCCCTCTAGGATATTGCTTTTTTACGCCATTGGAAAAAGTAATGATAATTTGTTTATTGTCCATTCGCATAACTCCCCCTTATAATAAAGTAACTCATTGTGCTCATTAAAGTCGCTAAGGATTATAACTCATTGAAAAATGATGTTTTTGGTCTACATCCCTAAATATATATCTATGGAATGGAATGATCTTTATGCCTTCTCTAACATCTCATCCATAGCCATATTAACTAATTCATCACAACGATTATTAAACTCATTATTCGAGTGTCCCTTCACTTTTTTAAACTGCACTTGATGGGTTTGGGTCAATTGATATAATTCCATCCATAATTCTTTATTCTTTAGTTCTCCACTTTTTCCTCTTGTCCACCCCTTCGCCCTCCATGAATCAATCCATTTTTGCTGAAAGGCGTTTACTACATAGGCGGAATCACTATATACATCAACTTTACAAGGTTCTTTCAGCATCTTTAATCCCTTAATAACCGCTAATAGTTCCATTTGATTATTCGTGGTATTGATATAGGCCTTCCTATACTCCTTCACATAGTCTTTTTCAGGATAAATAAGTACGATCCCTATAGCTCCTGTATTCTCCTTTGCCCCATTATCCCGGCAACCTCCGTCAGTATATATCATAATGTTTTTCATATTATGCCCTCTCCTTCTTGTTGTTTTTTCATCATCAAATATCGATTGAGTGTTGTTAGGTAGGGTATAAATAGTCCTTTGTTATTTTCTATTTTAAAAAGAGGATTACACTCCTGATAAGATATGGATTTTCTTTCTCCTCTCTGCGCTCTTTCCCAGTATATCTTCAAATCCTCAAAGGGAATAAAAAAATACTCATCTACGGTATTAAAATATACAATAAGAAAAGCTACCCCTTTCTGTCTAGTAAATTGTTCCATAAACTCAATCTGATGGGCATGAATATTGGAGATAGGGAGATTTTTTTTCGTAGTTTCCTTGGCCTCAAAGCATACGGGTATCCCTTGTACACTGCCCATATAATCCACTGTGCTTTTTTGTTCGAAATAGGCTAGTTTTATAATACCCTTCTCTTTATCAAATTTAACAGGTTTAATGGATGTTGGTATTTTTTGTATAATGGCCAAGTTATGTTTTAGATAATTTTCATTGGTTAGATTAATAAGTTCCTCTAGGGTATTTCCCCTTAAGCCTCTACTATTCCAGTAAGCCATATTTCTTCCCCCTTATTTATCACAACTACTTTTCTTCCCTTATACTATTCGGTCTAAGTATATAACATATCACTTATGAAATATCATTTGGGTAATTTCTAATAATGTCTTTGGAAGTTCTGCCTCAAACATCCTATTCTCCAGATAAGATAAGAACTCTGGACAATTTTGAAACTTCAGGGAATAGGCATGTAAAAACTGTGAATTCAAATGGTATTGATTGTAAAATGTCCTATTTATCTTCCTTATACCGTACTTCATATCTCCTATAATAGGAAAACCCTCACTGGCCAGGTGTGCCCTTATTTGGTGAGATCTTCCCGTAATCAAATCTATTTCTAATAAAGTATATTCATGATTGGACTCTATAGGTTTATATTTTGTATGTATAAACTTTGCATCTTTTGTCTTGTGATGAATAATCTCTACTTTATTGGTACTAGAGTCCTTCACCCAAAAACCCTTTAATTCTTTTGCATCTTTTATTTCTCCCTTAACCAAAGCTCTATACTTTTTTATTACATTATTTTCTTTTATCATTTTATTTATTTCCTGCAAGGTTGGAAAATTTTTGGCAATAATCATTATTCCGCTGGTGTTTCTATCCAATCTATTACAACATGCAGGTGCAAAAGTATTTTCCTTTTCTGGATCATAATCTCCCTGAAGATATAAGTAAGAATGCACCTGATTGATTAATGTATGGACATTTTCCCTATTATCCCCATGTACCAGTAAATTTTTGGGTTTATTTAACAATAGAATATTACAATCCTCATATACAATATTCAATTGTCCTTTAGCAAAGGTCAGGGAAGGTTTCTTTTGAAATTTTCTCATGGTATCTTCACTTAGATAAAGTTGAATTTTATCCCCCATATTTAAAATATAATCTGGCTGGACTTTTGCTCCATTTACCTTTATTCTTTTTTTCCTTAGCATTTTATATAGATATCCTGTAGAAGCCTCGGACATATACTTTTTTAAAAATCTATCTATCCTTTGGTTAGCCTCATTGTGTGTAATGTCCAACTCTTTCATTTTTTCACCCGATTTTCAATGATATTCTCAAGGTTTTCTGGTTTTAATTCAAAGGCGGTATCTCCATAAGAAGCTACAGTAATACTGCCAGCAGCGATTCCACAATGGATAGATTTTTCCATACTATAGTTTTTACTTAGCCCATAAAATATTCCTGCTATAAAAGCATCTCCTGCCCCCTCTTCATCCGCAACAGCAACAATATAGGCAGGAATGAGTTTTCTTATTTTCTTTGTTGCAAAAAATACTCCATCATTTCCCATGGTTACGGCAATCGCTCTGGTGCCTCTCTCGATTATATTTTTTATTTCCCTATGCATTTCATCTAAAGTAGTGCATGTTTCTCCACAGAGGTGAATCATTTCATCTTTATTGGGACAGAAAATATCTATATCCTCTAATAATCTTTTTTTATTTACCTTATCTTCCTCTGGAATATGATCTATGGAAGTAATTAGACTGTGTTCCCTAGCTTCCTCTAATAAGTTGGCTAAAGGACGGTAAGGCCAATTGCCGTCTAAAATAACTCCGTCTAATTCCTCGGGAATGTCATGCAAACTCTCTGTTTGCTCTAAGCCAATTGGGTTAAGCCCTAATTGTCTTAAATTGATCATTACATTTTTCAAGGTATTACATACCACAATATTCATATTTCTTCACTCCTCCATACTACATTGTAGCATAGAACCTACCCTAACTTAAAATGTTAAATCTCTTTCATAGTTGACCCTATCTTATTCAATTTTGATTTCTATCTTCTTTTTCTTCATAATCCCTTTTGGATTCGGCAGTGTACTTGTTTAATTTCCTTAAGTTTATGACCCATAAATATAAAACAAAGGGAATAAAGAGTAACATCAATAGAGGTATCTTAGACAGTAAAATAAAATCAAAAATTCCATGGAAAATTACTGGCATCCAAAGAGACATCGATAGATTTCTTCTGGCTACTCTGGCATTGTTACTAAATTTAGCTAAGGATAAGTAATACCCCATAGTTACTGCAAAAAGTGTATGGGCTGGTACTGAAAAAATCCCCCTATAAATGCCCACAATCGGATCGGTAGGAAAACGAAACATAACATACATTACATTTTCTACAGCTGCAAATCCAAGAGCAGCGAAAACCGAGTATACAATACCATCTAGTTTTTCATTAAAGGCTCGACTATAAAAAGCGCTTTTCAATACTACCCACCTTTTAAAGAATTCCTCAGTAAGACCTGCCACTACAAAGGATAAAAAAAGAGTTCCCCATATCCCTGGCAATCTATTGATAGAAATAAGAAATTTCTCTACAAAAAGAGTAGGGATAATAGATAAAGCACCTAATATAAAGGTTTTCATCAATAGGCTCAAAGGTTCTCTATCATATCTATCTCTAAGGTAAACTCCTAAACCAATAGCTATAATCGGTGCAACAGCTATAATAAGCAATCTTAGTTCCATTCCTTTCTCCTCTCCTAAACCAACTTATCTTAAGGTTTCCCATCTTAAAAATAAAATAATCTACCTTTCCCACTTTTTCCCCTAAATCAATCACAAAATATCCATGGGAGAATATATTGAAATTAAGGTATCTCATAAATTTAAAGGAGGCGTACTATGGGGAAAAAAGATTCCATAAGCTATCATCACCATTTTATTAAGGGAAATACTACCATCAATGATGAACATTGCCATTCATTTCATGAAAAAACAAAACGAATGATTAAAACCACCCATGATCACATCCATCTTATTGATGCGAAAACTTCCTGCGAAGATGAACATATACATTGCATGGCATGTTTTACCGGTCCCGCAATTTTATGTGATAAGGGACACTATCATCATTATTGGGGAGTAGTATCCTATAATGATGGACATATTCATTATTTCAACGGATATACCTCTATTGTATAAAATTTCCACCTTAAAAGGTGGAAATTTTATGCCCTCTTTAGGGTAATAATAATAGTGAAAACATTTACATGCTTTGGTTTGTTTCATTTTTCTGGTAATTATAGTATACTATAATTAAGATCAAATAAAGAATGGAGGAATTACATATGGCATTAGTAACTTCTAAAGAAATGTTCCGAAAAGCCTATGAAGGAAACTACGCTATTGGAGCATTCAATGTGAACAACATGGAAATCATTCAAGGGATTGTAAGTGCTGCTCAGATTGAAAAAGCACCCTTAATTTTACAGGTTTCTGCAGGAGCTAGAAAATATGCAAATCCAATCTATCTTCGAAAACTAGTAGAAGCTGCAATTGAAGAAACTGATCTTCCCATTGTTTTGCACTTAGACCATGGAGAAAATTTTGAAATCTGTAAAGCATGCGTTGATGATGGTTTTACTTCGGTTATGATTGATGGTTCTAGTCTACCCTTTGAAGAAAATATCGCATTGACAAAAAAAGTTGTAGATTATGCTCACGAAAGAGGCGTTGTTGTAGAAGCTGAATTAGGACGTCTAGCCGGTATTGAAGATGCTGTTAATGTAAGTGAAAAAGATGCTACCTTCACAGATCCTGATCAAGCTGTAGAGTTTGTAGAAAGAACTGGCGTAGATTCTCTTGCCATTGCTATTGGTACTAGTCATGGTGCTTTTAAATTTAAGGGTGAGCCTAGACTTGATTTTGAAAGACTAGAAAAGATCACAAACATGCTACCTAATTTCCCAATCGTGCTACATGGTGCCTCCAGTGTTCCTCAAGAATTTGTAGAACTAACCAATAAATATGGTGGTAAAGTACCTGGAGCTCAGGGTGTTCCAGAAGAGATGCTAAGAGAAGCTGCAAAACTAGGAGTATGTAAAATCAATATTGATACAGACCTCCGTCTTGCTCTAACTGCTTCTATTAGAAAAACTTTTACCGAGACTCCTGAAGCCTTTGATCCTAGAAAATATTTAGGACCTGGAAGACAGGCAATCCAAGATATGGTTCAACATAAAATCAAAAATGTATTAGGATGTAGCAACAAAATATAATCCTACAAGATAAAGACTATCCTTGCTCTAACAAAATAAGAAAGTTTAATTCCTTCTAGGCAAGACAAACTTTCTTTTTCATAAAGATGACCAAATAGAAAATTCTATTTGGTCATTTTTTCTAACTCTCTATCTTGTGTTCTAAATCCGCAGCTAAAGCCATGAGCATCTTAAGATCTCCCTTTTCCCACATTTGGGCAAAAATATCTTGATATTTTTCTGCTAGTTCTTCTTTTCCTGATTTATATAGGGTTTGAATATAGTGGAGAATCTGGGATACCGTACTGGAGCGTATGGTAAAAGTTTTTTGCGCATCTTTTATTTCTTCCCGTATTTGAGACATTTCTTGGTCTAAGGAAAAGGCTGCCTCCGCGGCATTTTTAAGTCGGATACAAATTTTCTCTGGAATATTTTCCTTATATTTATAGTTTAAAGAATGTTCTATAGTGGCCCAAAAATTCATGGCCAAAGTTCTGATTTGTATTTCTGCCAGTACTTCCTGTTCCCCAAGAAAACATTGTACAGGGTAACGTATAATCACATGATAACTTCTATAACCACTTTCCTTTTCATGACTCACATAGTCCTTTTCATATACAATATGTAAATCCTTGCCATGGCGTTCTCTGATCAATTGAACCACTTTATTAATGTCTTCTACAAATTGACAAATGATCCTTATGCCTGCAATATCCTCCATTTCATTTTCAATCTTCTCTATAGATATTTTTTGCCTTTTGGATTTTTCCAATATGCTAGAGACCTTTTTTACTCTTCCTATAACTAATTCTATAGGGGAATACTGTCCCATTACTACATATTGTTTTTTTAGGCTTTGGAATTTCATGGTCAATTCTTCTACTGCTTGTTCATAAGGAATAAGAAATCTTTCCCAGTCCTTTGTTTCCAATCAAATCTTCCTTTCTTTTATGCAAATTTCTTTAAGGCAGGACCATTTAAGTAATTACACTTTTCCCCTTGATAAACCTTTCTTTTAGCCATTTCCTCTTCAATTTGATCTCTTATTTTCCACCAACTAGTATTCCAATTCATAAACAATGTGGTTTCTTCTGGTGCCCTACCAATAAGGCGTTGCATAACGATGGAAGGAGATAAATATTCTAAAAATAATATAACCCTTTCCACGTATTCCTCCTTCGTAATAAGTTGCACCTCTCCCTTTTCATACTGGTGGCCTAATACTGTATTTTTTTCGATATAAAGAGAATGAAGTTTAACAAAATCAATGTTTAAAGCTGAAAGTATTTTTGCACTTTCTATTACATCCAGTTCATTATCCCAGGGTAAATTTAATATTAAATGGGCACAGATTTGGAAATCATATTTTTTTATACGATTAACTCCATCAATAAACTCTCCTAGGGTATGGCCACGATTGATTTTTACTAGAGTATGATAATTTACACTTTGCAAGCCTAATTCTATAGTAATATTGATTCCCTTTTCTTCCTTTATTTTATATAAAAAATCCAGATATTCATTAGAAATACAATCCGGTCGAGTAGAAATGGACAATTCTACTACATCTTCTATACAGGCCTCCTTTACATGCCTTTTAAAGGTTTCTAAGGGCATATAAGTGTTGGTAAAGTTTTGAAAATACCCTATAAACTTTTGCGCCTTATATTTTTTCCTAATATAAGAAATATTTTCTTTCATTTGCTGTCCAACACTTAGGGTATTGGAAAGATTCTCATAACCTGCTCCCTCTTCTCCACAATAAATGCACCCTCCATAAGCAATATTGCCATCCCTATTGGGACAAGTTACTGGTAAATTAATAGGAATCTTATATACTTTTTCTCCATATTTCTCCTTTAAATATTCCGAATATACTCTATATAAAATTTTCCTTTCTTCCATAGCTGCACCTCTTTTTGTCTAATTAAACACCTTTTCTTTCCAATTATACCACAAGTATACTGATTTGCTAAAAAACCAAGGGCACCCTTTTTTATAGGATACCCCTTTTATACGCTATATCATGACATATTCTTTTAATAAATCAGGAATGTGTTCTCCTTCATAATTAGTGCTGAATACAAAATGAACCTGGTACTTTTCACAAATCTTTAACAGATCCTTTAAAAAGTTTTCCAGGTCATCTAAATCATTCTCACGAACATCTAATAAATTATCCACGTAAATTCCATCTATATCATAGTTTCCCGCCACCAAGCCATTAATAAAACCAAAAAAGTCTTTAAGGCTTTTCACAAAAAACTCATCAATATTTAAAAAGCGTATTCCTCTATGAAGATCAAATACAGAACTTTCCCTGTTGTCCACGAAAATAATATGTCCCTTTGTTTCTTCAGCTGCTTGATTTGCCAAGGCAATCATTTTTTTTGTTTTTCCACTACCTTTTCCCCCACACACTAATTTTATCATTGTCAACACCTCTTTCTAAATATTTAGAAATCTATGCTTTGTTAATATGTATTCGATACAAAAGAAAAATTTCCTTTATTTACTGTTGTATACATAAAATATTTAGTATTTATTTTTTATATCATAGATAAACAGGTTGAAATCTTAATAAAAATTACACGTTCCTATTATTACAGTCGATGGAAACTTTCACAATTCATTACGATATTAAATCCTAAGCCTTTCCACTGGCTATGCTCAGACACCCAAGCTTCTTAAGGTCTTTAACATCTACATTCATTGGAAATTTTAGAGCATCTACTGTCGAAGCAGTCACTTAGTATTTTTTATTAAGAAACGACATTATTTATATAATTAAGAAGATAATTGTTTATTCTAATAGATTTTGGAAATAAATAGGAATAATGATAGATGCTAAGGAGGCATTCTGATGAATAGATCTTTTAGACTAAGTATAGAATATTGTACTGCTTGAGGATATCTGCCTAAGGCCATGGATTTGGCTAAAGAATTATTACAAACCTTTAAAAATGATATTGAAATACTTACATTTTATCCTTCGAGTGGTGGTGTATTTGAGGTAAAGGCAAATGATCAGCTAATTTTTTCAAAAAAACAATTAGACCGTTTTCCAGAACCTAGAGAAATTCTAGAAAAAATTCAATAATAAAAAAAGTTTGCTTTCTTATCAATAAGAGAGTAAACTTTTCTTTTTATAAATCTTTCTCGATAGCAATCTCCAAAAAATAAAAAAACACCCTAATAGGTGAAATATTTGGTTGCGGGGACAGGACTTGAACCTGCGACCTCCGGGTTATGAGCCCGACGAGCTACCAGCTGCTCCACCCCGCGATGACTTAATAAATAAATTATAGCACGGATATATATATATGTCAAAGGTTTTTTATCTTTTTTATGTAATACACTATCTCTTTATAAAAGCATCTCTACAACTTATACAATGGTTTAAAATAATCCTAAAAATTTATGAAGTTTTCCATGTAAAATCTTATTCATAGGGTATAATGTAAGAAGAATGCTACGTATTGATTACTTTTAGGTAGGTGAATTTATTGTTTACGGATTTTCTAATCAGAAAATTTATTTCTGATTACAAAAATATCAACAATCCCCAAGTGAGAAAACAATATGGTTATTTAGGCAGTTTTGTGGGTCTATTTTCTAATATTCTCTTATTTATAGTCAAGCTTATTTTGGGATTTATGATTAACAGTATTTCTTTAATTGCAGATAGTTTTAATAATCTATCTGATGTTGGTTCCAGTGCTGTTGCCTTATTTGGATTTAAATTAGCAGGGAAGCCTCCAGACAAAGAACATCCCTTTGGACATGGCAGAACAGAATATATTTCTGCTCTTATCATATCCCTTATTATTATTTTAGTAGGGTTTGAATTGTTGCAAAGCTCCTTTAAGCGCATTGTAGAACCAGCGGAGATATTCTTCAATTTAGTTGGCGTTATTGTTTTAGTGATTACTATAGGGGTTAAACTGTGGATGGCAGTGTTTAATAAAAAACTCGGAAAAATAATACAATCCAAATCCCTAGCAGCAACAGCAGTAGATAGTCTCAGTGATGTTTTTGCAACAAGCTGTGTAGTCATTTCTATTATTCTTTCTCCTCTTCTATCCCTTCCTGTTGATGCCTATATGGGGATTTTAGTAGCCTTAGCCATTATGTATTCAGGGATTTCTATGGCTAGGGATACCTTGAACCCTTTATTGGGCCAAGCCCCTGAACCGGAATTGGTACAAAAAGTTGAAGAATTGGTCTTAAACTTTGATTGCATTGAGGGGGTGCATGATCTGATTATTCATGATTATGGTCCTGGTAGAACTATGGCAACTCTACATGCTGAAATATCTGCCAATCTGCCTCCCCTGATATCCCATGAAATAATCGATGAGGCCGAAAGAAAAGTTGCCAATGAGTTAAATGTGCTTTTGGTGATACACATGGATCCCCTTAACATTCACTGCGAGGAAACCAATGAAATTCGGGAAAAAATCAAGGATAATTTATTTGTACATCCTTCTATTGTTTCCTTTCACGACTTTAGAATTATACAGGATGCTCAAAAGAGTTGTATGATTTTTGATGTGGTTGTAGAAGAAACCCTTAGCAACCAGGAAATTTTATCTCTAAAGGATAAGATCAAAGATCATCTGTCCAGTGTATTTCCTGATTATGTCTTTGTGATCACTATGGAAAGACAACACGCCTTTTTACATTAGTCATTTATATGTTCATCGGTTATGCTCGTTAAATTCCGATTTTCTCATGTTCCAAGATCAAGAGTTTGTAAATTGACCTTCAGCATTATCAAAAACTCGCTAGGCTCAAATACTTGATTTAAAATGCTTTCGGCTGCATCAACAAACTCTCCATTTAATTAGCACAACGAGTTATGTTAGTTATATTCTAAAACCCAGCTTAACAATTGTTAAGCTGGGTTTTGTATTTAATAATCACTGTCTTTATCATTATCGCTTTTATCTACTATATTAAAGCCTCCACTGGTACCTAGGCGCATTGCCCCTGCTTCTATAAATTTAGCTGCATCTTCATAGGTTCGAACGCCACCAGAGGCTTTGATTTCAGGGTACTCTCCTAATACTTCCTTCATCAGTTGTACATCTTCTAATTGTGCCCCTGCTGTTCCAAAACCAGTAGATGTTTTGACAAATTCCACGCCTACTTCTTTACATAGACTAGAAATTTCCTTGATGCCTTCATAGTCTAAGTAACAAGTTTCGATGATTACTTTTAATAATTTATCTTCACCAAGGGATTTGACCGCTTCATAGATAGCCTTTACTTCTGATTTAATTCGATCATATTGTTTATCCTGAGCCCAAGATATATTAATGACCATATCAATTTCATGAGCTCCTCTTTCAATAGCATCCTTGGTCTCAAAAACTTTGGTTGCAGTAGTATTCAATCCCAAGGGAAACCCTACCACTGTAGCAATTTTCACATCGGTTCCTGCAAGAATATCCTTTGCATACTCAATGTGCCCAGGTAAAATACAGATGGATGCAAAATCATAGGGTGCAGATTCCTTAGCGAATTTTTCAATATCGGCCTGGGTAGCTGTTGGCTTTAATAGGGTGTTGTCAATATACTTGGATAATTTCATTATTATTCCTCCTCTATGTAATTTAAAATTAAGATACTAGCTTTTTAGTTTAGTATCAGAGTATCTTAAATGAAATACACATTCCTTGCTTGCAGTAGTGGATAACACCATCTGCAAAAGCGTCATTTAGTATTTTATTTAAGATACATTATTATTTAGCTATTTTGTTTACAGAATGAAAAGCTAAGTACAGACTTTTCCAATTTACTAAAAATACTCTTTTAATTCTATGAGATCAAATAGTTTTAGAATGTTTTCATCCTGTACTTTATGATCTGGGTCTAAAAGGATGCCGGTAATGCCCATTTTATTTGCGGCAAGGGTGTCCACTAGATAGTCATCCCCTACATAGGCAATTTCATTAGGCTGACACCCACTTTCCCTTATTGCATGAAGAAAGATCTCTGGATGGGGCTTATTCACTCCAACTTGGTCAGAGGTGATAATAGGATTAAAATAATCAATGATTTTAGAATAGGACATTTTACTATATTGGGCCTGTTTAAATCCATTGGACAAAATGCCTAAGGAGTAATGGGGAGATAAATAATCTAAGATTTCCCTTGCATGAGGCATTAAATGAGGAAGCTTTGCTAGGTTATGCAGGTAAAAATCATTTAAATCTTCACTTTTAAATAATTTTGTTATGCCCAACTCCTCCAGGACTCTGTCAAACCTGCTGACTTTTAGTTCTTCTGCTGTAACTTCCCCTCTTTCATAAGCTTTCCAAAGGTCATGATTGTGCTTTTCGTAGATATCCCTAAAGGAGGAAAAATCAATGGATATTCCCTGTAGATTACTTAACTTTTCCAGGTAAAGTTTTTTAAGTATTTCTGCGGAATTTCTTTTAAAATCCCAAAGCGTGTTGTCTAAATCAAAGTATATAAATCTTATCTTATCCTTTAGTTTTATGATTCAATACCTCCCTCAAACACTAGATTTAGTTTTCATTTTTGATAATTTGGTCAATAATGCCTCCACCTAGGCAAACCTCATCTTGGTAAAATACCACAGCCTGTCCTGGAGTAACTGCTTTTTGAGGTTTATCAAAGATGACTCTACAGACATCCTCTCCTACTAATTCTACTTTAACGCCTTGATCAGGTTGACGATAACGGAATTTTGCCGTACAGCTAAAGGAAGAGGATTTTGGCTTATGGCTAATCCAATTTAAATCACTGGCAAGTAATCCATAAGAATATAATACAGGATGCTTGTCCCCTTGTACAACATATAAAATATTATTTTCTAAATCTTTCTCTGCTACAAACCAAGGTTCTCCAGTTCCTGTCCCTCCTATTCCCAATCCTTTTCTTTGCCCTAAGGTATAGTTCATTAACCCTACATGTTTCCCTTTAACTTCGCCCTCTAAGTTGCGTATTTCACCTGGTTTTGCTGGAAGATAGTGGCTTAAAAATTCTCCAAAGTCCCGTTCTCCAATAAAACAAATACCTGTACTATCTTTTTTCTTGGCGGTTTTAAGCTGGTACTCTTCGGCAATTTCTCGAACTTTCTTTTTATCCATATGCCCTATAGGAAATATAGATTTTGAAAGCTGATATTGTCCCAAGGCACATAAAAAATAGGTTTGATCTTTATTAGAGTCTGCGCCTCTAATTAATCTATATTCCCCATCTTTATAGTCTACTTGAGCATAATGTCCTGTAGCAATATAATCAGCACCTAATTTTAGAGCGTATTCTAAAAATGCTTTAAATTTAATTTCCTTATTGCACATAACATCTGGATTTGGTGTTCTTCCCCTTTTATATTCATCTAAAAAGTAGGTAAACACCCTATCCCAATATTCCTTTTCAAAGTTTACTGTATAATAAGGTATACCAATTTGATCACATACCGCTATAACGTCTTCATAATCCTCAGTGGCTGTACAAAGACCATCTTCATCAGCTTCATCCCAGTTTTTCATAAAAACACCGATAACTTTATATCCTTGCTGTTTAAGCAATAAAGCCGCTACTGAGGAATCCACGCCTCCTGACATCCCCATAACCACTGTTGTTTCTTCCGGTTTTTTCATCATGATTTTATCACCCTTCTGTATTTTAAAAATAGTTCCTATTATATTTCTATTTATAATTTGCTAAGTTGTTGATTTATATTATATAATAAACGGCGCTTATATACAAAAATCTTGTTTCTACATAGAAAAATACCCCATAAAAGTTTTTTCTTTTACGAGGTATTGGCACAACTTAATTACTTCCTAGCCTGTTTAAGCACATCAACATAAGTTTTCATATAAATAGGTAAATCTAAGGGACGTCTGCTGGAAACCAAGGTTCCATCGACAACGACTTCCTCATCCACCCATATAGCTCCTGCATTTTCCATATCGTCTTTTATGGCTACAGTACTGGTTACTTTTTTGCCCTTAAGGGTGTTGGCCGATACCAATACCCAGCCAGCATGACAGATTTGTGCAATAGGTTTGTCATTTTCGTGCATATGTCGAGTGATTTCTAATACCTTTGAATCTCTTCTAAGTTTATCAGGTGCCCATCCCCCTGGAATAACTAACCCATCATAATCAGATGGATTGATATCTCTAAAGGCAAAGTCTGTTACTACTGGTACTCCATATTTACCTAGGTATTGTTTTTGGGCTTCCTCTCCTACTAAGTGAACAACTATTCCTTCTTCTCTTAGCCTATACATAGGATAAGTAAGTTCCAAATCCTCAAATTCATCATGAACTAAAGCAATAATTTTTAATCCTTCTAATTTCATACCTACACCCCTTCTTTCTATTCATTATAGATAACATTGGTATTGTTTATACCCTTTTCTACAAAAAAGAAACTTTGTTTTCTCACCTTGATGACAAAGTTTCTTAAATAAAATTCCCATCCTTAATTTCCATCAGGAAATCTTTGTTTTTTGTATTATAGACAAACAAAGCGAAAGCTTAATAAAAAGTACACGTTCCTTTCATTGCAACGATGGAAAGTTTAAACCGTCTTATGCAAAAACAGTCTCTTAGTATTTTTATTAAGATCCGAAGTTGTTTCCCTATAGTAACCAAGATTTAATATCCTCTATAACCTCTTCTTTGTTTAGCTCATGTAATAATTCATGTCGCGCATCTTGGTAAAAATGATAATCAATGTTTTTAATCCCCGCTTCTTTATAGGTTTGTATAACATGTAGCACGTCTTTGGTGTTGTTTCCCACGGGATCCTTCTCGCCTGAAATAAACAATATAGGCAAATCCTTAGGAATGCTATGGATTAATTTTTTATTGTTTATTGTCTTTAGCCCGGTTAATAAATCATAGAAAAAACCACAGGAAAAAATTCCACCACAATAAGGATCCTGGATGTAATTATCCACTGCTTTTTCATCTCGGGAAATCCAGTCAAATTCTGTTCTTGCAGGTTCAAACTTTATATTGAAGCTTCCAAAGGACAACTTGTTTAATAAGACACTTTTATATCTTTTCCCTCTAAGAGTACATTCTATTTTTGCTAAATTTCGCCCTACATCCAGTATTAGCCCATGTTGACCACTGGTACCTGATAAAATAACTGCCTTTATTCCTCCACCATAGAGGGAGATATAATGTCTTGTTAATAAAGAGCCCATACTATGTCCTAATAAAATAATAGGTTTTCCTGGCCATTGTTCCTTAATATGTTTTGTAAGCTGATACATATCCTCTACAACAATGTCCCATCCTCCTTTGTCAGCAAAAACCCCTCTTTCTTCCATACTTTTGGCCGTTCGCCCATGTCCCCTATGATCATTTGCATATAATGCATATCCTTCTTTTACCATAGACTTAGCGAATTCTTCATAACGACCGGCATGTTCTGCCATGCCGTGGGCAATTTGTATGATCGCCTGGCAAGTATTTCTCTCTGGTAACCATCTATATACAAATAGTTCCTTTTCATCCTGAGCTTTTAACTGAAAAGTGCCTTTATTTATTTTGATCACCCCATAGATTTTCAACTTTTCTTTTTTATATTTTTCCTATCCGATTAAAGGGATAATATCTAAATATAGCTTTCCCAATTATTTTCTCTTTGGGTATAAAAGGAGAGGGCCAAAGATGAGAATCATAGCTAATATTCCGGTTATCTCCAAGAAATAAAAAATTATCTTCCGGCACCGTAATAGGCCCGAATTCATAATTTATAGGTTGAGCTAAATAGGGTTCTTCAACCTTTTGCCCATTTCTAAAAAGATGTCCTTCCTTTACTTCTATGACATCTCCCTCTAATCCTATGACTCTTTTTATCAACCTTTCTTCTTGACTATCCTCTATAGGTGAGAAGAATACCACAATATCCCCGAATTTTAGATTATCTGGCTTGACCATTTTATTGATTATTAATTTATCACTTATACTTAAGGTCGGTACCATAGACGCACTGGGTATTGTTACTGCTTGTGCTATATAGGTCTGTAAAATTAGACTCAAAACTAATGCAATAAGTATGCTAGGTATCCATTCTACAATCCATTTTTTCATGTTATTCATCATCCTATTCCTTAATTTTATATAGGGTATTCTCTATAGTGGTATTTATTTTTTTCTTTTATCCCTTATATAGATGGCCTTGGCCGGTGAGTTTTCAGAAGATCGCTCATTAATATCAAATAATTGAGTGGCTTTTATTAATTCCCCTAATTTTTTATACCCAAAATTTCTGGGGTCAAATTCTGGAGATTTATTGGCAAGATTTTGCCCTACATTTCCCAAATGAGACCAACCATTTTCATCTGCTGAATCCTCTACCGCACTACGCAATAAATTCACTAGCTTGGTATCATTTTTTAGCTCTCTAGTTGTTTTAGGAGAAGACGTCAAGTCATAATAATTTTCCCTTAAAATTTCTGTATAGATAAATTTATCACAGGCTCCCACAAAGGGCCTAGGCGTCTTTTTTTCCCCAAATCCAAAGACAATTCGGCCTGTTTCTCGTATTCTTGAGGCCAAACGAGTGAAGTCACTGTCACTGGATACAATACAAAAACCATCTAAGTTTTCCATATATAATAAATCCATTGCATCAATAATCATTGCACTATCTGTGGAGTTTTTACCTGTGGTATAACTAAATTGCTGTATAGGTTGAATAGCATATTGTAATAAAAGTTCCTTCCATCCCAATAGATTGGGACTGGTCCAATCCCCATAAATCCTTTTTACGCTAGTCACTCCATAATTGGCGATTTCAGCGATTAATCCTTCAATAATTGCTGGTGAAGTATTATCTGCATCAATCAGTACTGCTAATTTTTTTTGTGGATCTTGTTGATTCATTGAATTTTTCTCCCCCTTATTTTTCTTTTGTTTTTATCCTGTGCCCATATTTTATTAAGGTAAACATTTCCCTATTTTTTATTCCCTTTCTCTAGTATACTACATATGAAATATCATTTGAATTTAGTATCTAATTTTTTTCTAAAAGATGAAAAGTAGGTCTAACTTCACAAAACATTAATGCACTACATGATCATGTAGTGCATTAATAAAAATTTTATGTTTATGCTTTTAATTTTTTTACCATTTCCTCGGCAATATTTACGCATTTCTTAAAATCCTCAGCCTTTGGAGAGGACTTTGCCTCCACGGATTCTCCTACTCTTTCCCATTTCATCTTATCTGCAAAAGCTTCTAGGTTAACTACTCCTCCACCGCTCCAACTATAGTTTCCGAATATGCCCAACACTCTATTTTTAAGAGCTGAGTTTTCAATTTTGTTAATTACCGTTTGCATAGATGGAAATAAGCCTGAATTGTATGCACAACTCCCTAAGATGACACCTTTAAATCGCCACATATCGCTAATGATGTAGGACACATGGGTTTTGGATGCATCATATAGTCTAATATTGGTAATCCCTTTTTCTGAAAGTTTTCTTGCAATAAAATCTGCCATTCTCTCTGTATTTCCATACATAGATCCGTATACAATAACTACCCCTTCTTCAGCTTCATAACGACTCCACTTATCATATAGAGAAATAATATGTTGGGGATTTTCTCTCCATACTGGTCCATGGGTGGGAGCTACAATGCTAATGTCCAGTCCCTGTAATTTTTTTAGGGCATTTTGAACCATCATACTAAATTTACCCACGATATTGGAAAAGTATCTACGGATCTCATCCTCATAAAACTCTAGATTAACCTCATCATCAAAAACTCCACCATCTAAAGATCCAAAGCCGCCAAAGGCATCCATGGAAAAAAGAATTTTATCTGTTTCGTCATAAGACATCATAGTCTCTGGCCAATGCACCATAGGAGTTAGGTAAAATCTTAGCTTATGTTCTCCTAAATCTAATACATCCCCATCCTTAACTAAATAAAAATTATCAGTAATCCCATAAAAGGCCTCTAGCATTTCTAAAGTTTTTTGATTGCCCACAATTTTTATGTTGGGAAAATAATGCATAGCCTCCTTAATTGCTCCTGAATGATCTGGCTCCATATGATTTACAATTAAATAGTCTACCTCTTTATTTTCTCCCAATATTTCTTGAATCTTTTCAAAATATGTATCCATTTTGTTGATTTTTACCGTATCTATTAAGGCTACCTTCTCATCATTGATTAGGTAAGAGTTGTAGGCAACCCCCTTATCTAATGGCCAGAGATTTTCAAAGAGTGCTGTCTCTCTGTCATTTACTCCAATCCAATATACTTTTTCTGATACTTTAACAGGCTGATTCATTGATCTCCTTCTCCTCCCTTTTCTTCGTTGTGAAATATTATCTTTTACCACATATTATCAATTATTGCCCAATTTCATGGGAATAAACAATTTTTTATACATAAAACTCTTTCTAAAGGATTTATATCTCTTCTCTTAGGGGGATGGTATATCCTTAGATGAAGCTAAAGGATGAGAAAATATGTATTAATTCATTAAGTTGTTGCCAACACCTTGACCTATGTTTGTCTCTTTTAGCCTAAAGGACTGCCTTTTTAAAAATATACCAAACCATGTTACCAGCACGATCCCCTTAAATATACTACTTATGCTTATACTCCACCATATACCATTTAGTCCAAGTAAATTAGGGGAGGAGAGAATCAATGCTGTAGGTATTCTCAGGGCATTAAAGGTAATCCCTACAATGGAGGGTGGGACAGTTTTACTTAATCCATTAAATGCACCTGCTGTAGTAATTTCTATACACATGAACAATTGGGATATCCCTAAAATTTTGAGATATTGGATTCCATAGGCAATGGCCTCTTGTTCAGGAATAAATATTGAAAATATAGACTCTGCCCCTAAAATTAGGAAACCAGTGGCGGCTATTCCTATCGCACACATTATACCCATGGCTGTAAAATACCCTTTATAAATTCTATTCCATTTTTTTGCTCCATAGTTCTGACCCACAAAGGCTCCTAAAGCCGTGGAAAACCCATTGGCAGTCATCCAAGATATGGCTTCTATTTGAGATCCAACTTTTTGAACGGCTACAGGGACAGGTCCCCATTGGGCAATGATTCTGGCAATAACCATAGCAATTACAGTAAATAAACCACTTTGGAGAGCAACCGGCAAACCTAGCTTGGTTATTCCTCTTATATGGTTCCAATCAGGTACCCTAAAGAAATTGATTTGGGAAAAGACGGGTATTTTCCTTCTAATATTCAAGAGAAAAATTGTGGTAACCACCACTTGAGCTATTACAGTAGCTAGAGCTGCCCCTTTCACTCCCATAACTGGAAAAGGTCCAATGCCCATGATCAATACTGGATCTAAAATCATATTGGTAATCAATCCTATTCCATTAATTAAAAAGGGAGTTCTACTCTCCCCATAGCCATTTAATATCCCTGTAAGCACTGGATTGATAAAATAAAAAAGCATGCCCGCAGATACAATCGTTAAATAGGATTGTGCCATTTCTATAACCGCTTTATCTTGTAAGTTGAAAAAACCAATCACTTGTTTTTTTAGCAAAATCAATATAAATCCATATAGAAGAGCAAAGAATACATTTAATTGAAGGGTATGACGAATATAGTAAATAATGGATTGGTTATCCTTCTTCCCTACAGACTGGGCAACGCCTATCTCTGCAGCTATTTTAGGAATCATAATAAAAGCCATAGCAAGCCAGGTAAAAAAGCCTGCTGTACCTACTGCAGCTACAGCTTTACTCCCTACTCTCCCTATCCAAATCATATCGGTCATATTGTAGGCCATTTGCACAAAGGAAGTACCCATAATCGGTAGGGCTAAGCCTATCAATGCTTTAAAGATATTTCCTTCTATTAGTTTGTTTTGTTCTATCATTTCTAGTTCCTCTTTTCAACCTACTTTATAATTTTTCTTTCTACATCCTTAGCATCAGCATAAGTTTTTAATAGTCTTTCCATGTTTTCCACATGTTTAATTAATTCTTTTTCCCCATTAAAGGATACAATAATCATCAAAAGATTTTGTGTATGATCATTTACCATAGTTCTTTCTGAGTCTGAAGTTGTACTCCCAAAATATCCATCTCTATCTGCAAAGGTTGGCAAAAATTCAATATTGAATTTTCCTTTGCCTATCCCCTCATAGGTAGCTCCTTCTCCAGCCCTTTCTAGGGTAATCGCTCCTGTAACCTTTTCTAAATCATAGGCACACACGGGATAAAGGGACTGTAGAGATATTAGATTATTGATTTCCACTACATTATTGATGGAATATAGATCTTGTCCCTTTAGAATTCTTCGTGCTAGAGCTTCAGCAGATGAACGATATCTTGTGGGATCTTTTCCTAGCTTTCTATAGGCTTGTCTAGTGTCCTTAATATTTTGTTGTTTTGAAATATCCCCTACTACCATATGCTCCTTCATTTTTTTACAATAATCATGAATCTCCTCCCACAATTCTTTGGATGCCTTCTGCACTTTTACTTTTGTCTCTATGCATCCTAGCACAGTATTAGGACAAAGTTCTTTTACTTCAGAAGAAATATTAATTTCTACCATAGGTATTTCACTCCTTTTATGTAGTATACATAATTGTAAATTTCTTACTTCTCTATTCTAATAAGTACTATAATACAATAGGCAGACCTTGTAAAGGAATGTATATTGTCTTTAAGATACTTCACCAAAAAACTTAGGTAGATCTTATAAAGGATCTACCTATTGCACAGAATTATTATTTTCTATAAAAATCTGCCTTTTCCCTTTCGCCTTTCCCCTTAAGTTGATCCTCTCTGTGAGGCACTTGGTCTAGGGGGATGTTTTTTTCTCGGGAAATAATTTCTCTTACTCTACTTTCACAGAATCCGCCTTGGCATCTGCCCATCCCTGCTCGTGTTCTTCTCTTAATGGCATCGGGAGAATAAATATCTATGTTCCTATGAAGGGCATCTACTATCTCGGCCTCGGATACTCCTTCACATCTACATATGATTTTTTCTGGGGCAGAATCAATGAATAAAAGATCTTTTATTTCTTCTGGTTTTAAATTTTTTTCCTTAATGATGGGTTTTCTATAAGGGTTAAAGTCCTCTTTTAGAACTAATTCAACTCCCATGTCCTTGAGTATATCCTTAACATGCAGAGCTATGGCTGGTGAAGCCGTAAGGCCGGGGGATTCAATTCCAGCGACATTGATAAAACCTTTTTCCTTAGTTTCTTCAATGATAAAGTCTTTTGTTGTCGGGGTTGCCCGTATACCAGAAAAGGTCCGTATAATCTGGTTTAGATTGAATTGGGGAACCGATCTTTTTGCTGTCATTACAATTTCCTCTAGGGCATCTTTTTCGGTTCCTACATCTTCTTTATTCTGTGTGTCTTCTGCATTGGGCCCAATCATCAAATTGCCATGATAGGTAGATGCTACCAATATGCCCTTTCCTTTTTTACTAGGTACTTGGAAGATAACATGATTGACTTTTTCTCCAGTCCCCTTATCAAAAATGACATATTGTCCTCTTCTAGGTAAGATATCAAAGGTATTTTGTCCCACCATGGAGGCAATTTTATCACTGAAAACACCAGCACTATTAATAATATATCTTGCTTGGTAGCTTTTTTCTCCCGTATCTATGGTGAAAATCCCATTGTCTTTTTCAATGTTCTTCACTTCAGTATTTAATTTAAGGGTAACTCCATTATCTATAGCATTTTCCATTAAGGCTATGGCAAATTCATAGGGGGATGTTATGCCCACCTCTCCACAATATAGAGCTGCTGCTATGTCAGGATTAAGATTAGGTTCCATTTGAAGAGCTTGTTCTCTATCTATAATTTCTATCTCTTTTACGCCATTTTCTATACCACTTTGGTATAGTTTTTCTAATTCTTCCATGTCTTCCTGGTTAAAAGCTAATACAAGAGCTCCAGTTTGTTTATATCCAAAATTTAATTGCTGATTAAGTTGTCTATACATTCTATTGCCTTGTATACATAGTTTGCCTTTTAGGGTATCAGGTTTCGCCACATATCCGCCATGGACTATACCACTATTGGCCTTGGTCGCTCCACAACCAATGTCTTCTTCCTTTTCCAGCACTAGGATATTCAATTGATATTTGGATAGCTCTCTAGCAATATTTGTTCCTACAATTCCCCCGCCGATTATACATAGATCATACATTTTATCACTTCCTCCCCTAAGGATAGCTTGACGCTAAGGTGCGTAAAACTTAGAAAGCTTAAACTATCTTATGCAAGAATAGTTTATTCCTATATTTATTAAGAAAGAGTTTCTTTTATTCATAGGAACAAGTATTCATATTTCTTGAAGCGATTATGTTTACTCCTGTGTTGAGTATGTTTTCTACCAAAACGTCATTCATTTTTATGGGTGCTTCTACCTCTACAAGATTTAAGGCTTCCATAATAGTGGATAGTTTTTCCTTTGGAACTTCCCCTTGGGTTACCACAGGTATACGTCTTAATGGTCCATTTTTCACCTTAATGGTAGTTGTCAATACCCTAGTAGGGTGAGTAAGTTCCTTTTGTGCGTACGCCGGCCCCCTTTTACATCCATTTCCCTGTACTTGGAAACCTTCTTGATTTTCTATAACTTCTAAGTGACATCCCATTGGACAAACAATACATATAAGTTCATGCTTTTTCATCTTATTCGTCCTCCTTTAATACTTCTACCTTTAGACTTTGGATACCTTCTTCTTTTAGTAAATCCTTTTCAATGATTAAACTTTCCATTTCCCCTGGGGCTAAATGTTTTTTCTTAAAGGTTTTTACCACTTTATCCTCTACTTTAACCACCATCTTTATATTTTTAAATACATTGTTGGGTCTCATTAAAAGTTTTATTTTATCTTCATCATTTATCTGTATTTTTTGAGGAATAATATAACCAATTCCATTACCGGCTATTGTTTCAATATTTTTTCCCTTTGGTTGTAATTTGTCCATTATATATGCGGCGGCATTCCTTCCTGCCCTTTGGCTTTCCTCTGTAACAAAATCCACCAAATCATGAACATGCAATACGTTGCCGCAGGCAAATATGCCCTTAGTTGATGTTTCCATGGAATTATTGACAACGGGGCCTCTAGTAGTAGGATCCAGTCCTATACCTGCTTCCTCCGTCAATTCGTTTTCTGGTATAAGACCAACCGACAATAGGAGGGTATCGCAGTCAAAATATTGCTCGCTCCCCTTAATAGGCTGTCTTTCTTCATCTACCTTGGCTATGGTCACACCCTTTACTCTATCCTTCCCTTCTATATCTATTATGGTATGGGCTAACAATAGAGGAATATCAAAATCTTGTAAGCATTGTACAATATTGCGAGTTAGCCCCCCGGAATAGGGTAGAATCTCTACTACTGCCTGCACATCAGCTCCTTCTAAGGTCATTCTTCTTGCCATAATCAATCCAATATCTCCTGAACCTAAAATGACAACCTTCTTCCCCACCATATAGCCTTCCATATTGATATACCTTTGGGCTGTTCCTGCCGTCATTACCCCCGCAGGTCTTTTACCAGGTATGCTGATGGCTCCTCTTGTTCTTTCTCTACATCCCATGGCCAAAACAATGGACTTGGCCTTATAAATTTGATATCCTTGATTTTTGCTTATGGCATGTACTTCTTTATTGCTGGTAATTTCTAGAACCATGGTATTAAGATGGTATTCTATATTTAAATCCTCTAATTCATCTATAAAACGTTGGGCATATTGTGGTCCTGTTAATTCTTCTTTGAACTGATGGAGTCCAAATCCATTGTGAATACATTGTTGTAAGATACCGCCTAATTCTCTGTCTCTTTCCAATACAACTATTTTTTTCACTCCACTTTTTCGTGCTTCTATGGCGGCAGCTAAACCTGCCGGTCCTCCACCGATAACAATAACATCATAATTTAACATTTTTCCACCTCCGGTATTTAAAAGAATAAAAGGAGTTAATCTATTCCTTGGTATATCCTAAAAGAATTTTTGCATCCCTACCGTCATACAAAATATCTTTCATGTCTTTATTTAATTCCCTAGCTAATATTTCAACTACTCGGGGTTCACAAAAGCCCCCTTGACATCTTCCCATTCCGGGACGGGCTCTTTTCTTTACTCCCTTTACCGTGGTAGCTCCTGCTTTTCTATGAATACAATCTAGGATTTCCCCCTCGGTAATTCTTTCACATCTACAAATGATATTGCCATAAGCTGGGTTCTCCTTTATAATTTTCTTCTTTTCATCCATAGACAATTGATTAAAATGAACTACTTTTCGTCTATTCGGCTCAAAGTTTTCATTTTTCTCTAAAGAATTAAATATTTCCTTCACTAGGTTTACAACCTCTAAGGCAATGGCAGGTGCTGCTGTCAATCCAGGGGATTCAATACCTGCAACATGGATAAAAGTCTTATTGTCCTTAGAACTTTCAATGATAAAGTCTCCTGTATCTGGGGTAGCTCTAAGTCCTGTAAAGGATCTTATAATATCTCCATAGGGAATATTGTTGATTAATCTGCCTACCTGAGCTTTTACATATTCTAAACCCTTCCTTGTTGTTTGTAGAGCTTCCTTATCCTCTACGAGTTCAGAGGTTGGGCCTAATAAAATATTGCCATGAACTGTAGGTACTGCCAAGATACCCTTACTATGTTTCGTGGGGCAAGGGAAAATGATTGAATTCACTAAATTTCCTGCTCGTTTATCCAATACGAAATATTCTCCACTTCTCGGCTTAATGTGGAAAGTATCTTTATTTAACATTCTATTAATATGGTCTGCATAAAGCCCTGCACAATTGATCACTACTTTGGTTTCATAGGTTTTTTCGTTGGTTTTGATACGGTAAATATTTTCAACTTTTTTAATATCTTCTACTTTATTATTAAGAGCTAATTCCACCCCATTGTTCATTGCATTTTCCATTAGAGCAATGGATAACTCCCAAGGACCTACAATTCCCGCTGTAGAGGCTAATAAAGCACCTTGGACATTTTTATTTACATTTGGTTCTCTGACCAAAACCTCTTCCCTTGATAGTCTTTCTACGGGAACTCCATTTTCCTTAGCTCTTTCTTCTAATTGGTCTAAAATCTTTAACTCTTCTTTATCTAAGGCCACGGTCAGGGAACCGATTTGCTTAAAGGGCACATCTAATTCCTTACATAACTGCGGATATAGCTGATTCCCTAATTTATTAAACTTCGCTTTATTGGTTCCTGGTTTTGGATCATAGCCTGAATGTACTATAGCGCTATTGGCCATAGTCGTCCCATTAGCTACATCCTGTTCTTTATCCAACACAATTACCTTTGTTTTATATCTAGACAATTCCCTCGCAATGGCTGTGCCAACAATGCCAGCACCTATAATGACAACATCATACATTATATTCCCCCCTTATTTATTATGAGAATACAAAAAAGCACAACTAGACGATCCAAATTTCGGACCGAATGCTGTGCTTTCTCCCATTCTCTAACATACTATTAACTTATCTCTATTTTAGCATAAATTTCTCTCTTTTCAATAGCTTTAGAGAAGATTTTGTTGATGTTCCTTCTCTGCTCTAGAATTTCTTATCTTTATCAAAGGAACGAGTATATTTATTTAGGTAATTTTCTATGTTGATTAGTCTTTCACCAAAATCTTTTAAGGATTGAGTTTTCACATCATTCCACTTCTTTTGCTCATCTATGAATTCTTCTATGTTATCCTTTGTATCTTTGAAAGATTGCTCCAAATCTCTTATAGCCTCTATTGCATGATCAATTCTTGCTCTTTCATTCTCTATTCCCTCTATATCTTTAGTATTGTTTAACTCTTTTTTCACTTTGTCTACCTCTTCTTGCATGGCATCTAATGAATTAGCCATTTCCTTTACCTCCTTTTTTACCAAAGCCTTTTGGCCAGATTTTCTATGTTTTATGGGTATAACTCTTGTATTTTCAAGGCCGCCAAAACCTATAAAAGAAAAGTTAGAAGCTCTACCAAAGGAATAATTAAGTTGATACTCTCCATGGGTATCCTCAAAACAGGATTTATATTTATACATAAGAATATCCTCTGATTTTGAATCCTTCCATAGATAGGCGTCCTCCCAAGTTTCTCCCAAATCCTCTGTATATCTACTCGCTATGTAATTGTACTCACTCCAAGCGATCCATAGTTTATCATTAAAATATACAAGTAAAGGATGGGTGCTGTTGGCAGGGTTTGAGATATCCTGTTCCTTATGCTTTACATATATACTTTTCTCTCTTTTAAATTTTTCGTATTTTATGATCAAATTGCCCTCAGTAAATTCACTGTAGGTGATATGCAATTGATCTTTTTTCATAATCAGCATATCCAAATATAACTTATTGGCTTGGCTATGGGTTAGTTGTTGACCTTCACTCCAACTATCTTTTTCAAAGTTGAACGTTCTAATAAATAGTTGTTCTACCTCTTCTATTACATCATAGTACCCTAATATTATTTCATCTTTTCCCTTTAGAATTTGAATAGGATTTAATATATCCCGGGTAACAATCTGACATACTTCATTGGTTACCCAGTGATCATGGTTGCCAAATTTATGAACAATTTTATATTGGTTTTTATTTGTATCCAAGCCTATACAATAGAAGATATGAATATCCTTTCCAATGAGATAAATATTTACATTATAAATATCCTGTTGATTGGATTCAACTACTATTTGAGCTTCAGAAAAACCTTTATGGTTGGATAGCAGTATAACATCCCCATATTTTTTTTTACAGACCAAAAAAATTTCTCCTGCTGAATTGATGTCTGCATCAAATTCAGGAGTAGCTTGGTGTAAAATCGTTCTATTTTCTACCTTTCCTAATTGTCTATTAAAAGAATAATAGGAAATATTTTCGTTACGATAGGTGAAATTCTCTAGATTCCCCAAAGAGTCTTGAAGAATTAAACTGGGTGAGTTTAATAAAGACATGATTTTCCCTCCTTAAAATAATCAAGATAAATCCTTTCTCGTTCTATCTTCCTCTACTAACACAACGGGTTATTTATTATATGTTTATTACTCTTTATAAAAAACATGATAATTCATTTAAATTTGTAACAAGTTAGTCTTTAAAGAATATATTGTAAGTGAGAATAAACATTTTAGAAAGAGGAGGTCTATCGATGAGTGAATATAATAAAGGTCATTCTCATTGTGATTCAAAATGTGATCCTATAGACAATACATCCCCAGAGCAGTGCTGTACAGCTGAAACTGGTTGTCATTTTAACGGATCTCTAAGAAATGTTGTTGCTGAACCCATCTATACACAAAAGGTATATGATGCTGCATTGTATCATTTACAAGGATTAAGGACTATCCATAATCAACCATTTAGACCAAATTTAGAGGAAGATGCTCGTATTGAAAGGATAGTGGATATACGATGTAGAAGATTTTTCAATCCTAGAGATATAGAGGATCCAAGAAACTTAACTGTAAAACCCCACACTGAAGTTGCCGGAGCACAATTTGTTCAAAAGTGCGGAGAAGATATATCTGTAGTAGGACCCGATGGAACATATAGTGAAAAACTTCTATATGTAGATACCACTGAGTGTGATGAAAGAGATAGAGGTACTCCAATATTCGGTACGCAGCATATTTCTATCTATGGCAATGTGGTTGTAGAAATTGATGCTATTGTAGTAACAGATTGTAAAAAAAGGTGTGAAGAAACTTTAACAGCAAATGTTCCAATCGCTACTCCAGAGGCTCCTTTAGTGCTGACAAATTTCTTTGAATTATGCTTACCTTCTGTATTTGACGGAGCATTTTTACCAAGATTTACCGAGTTTTGTAATATTGGCTGTGAGCCTAGACTAGCAACGAATAATATTAACAGAGACATAAGGATAAATCCTAAAAACGGTCAGGTATCTGCTAATTTATTAGTTACTGTAAGTTTAGCCTGTGAGAAGAAAATAATTGTCCCCGTACAATTATGTGTATTGTCCACTGGTTTCCCCAAACTTACACCTGAAACTTCTCCTATCTCTAATACTTTCCCCACTCTGTTCCCACAACAAATAGATAGGGAAAGTCAGAAAAATCGTGCTAGGATGAGTGAAGTAGAAAACATTATTGAGGATGAAGAATAATATTTCCCATAAAAAAAGCAGCGGGATAGCCCGCTGCTTTTTTGTGAAATAGGTATTAGCCACTGTCTTGCCTATTATAATTCATTATTTAATTTCCAAAGTTCTCTATAGGATGTCGTAACACCCTTTGCACCTGCCTGCAACGCCCGATCAATGTCCTTTGGGGTTGTGATTAGTCCTCCTGTAATAATGGGTATATTGGTTTTTTCTCTTACTTCTGTAATCATTCTAGGGATTAATCCTGGCAGTACCTCTATATAATCCGGTTGCGACTTTTCTAATAAGCGGTAGCTTTTGTCTAAGGATTGGTGGTCAATTAAGAAAATTCTTTGAATGGCAATTTTTTTCTTTTTCTTGGCAATATGAATCACACTTGTACGAGTAGAAATTAAGCCTTCTAATTTTAATTCTTGGCATAGATATTCTGCCGCATATTCATCACTGTTTAAGCCATGAATTAAATCTACATGAATGATGAGATTTTTATTGTGTTTTTCTGCCAGAGATGCAATAGGTCTTAATTGCGCAATGTGAAAATCCATAATTATACAATAGGGAAAAGAAGTCTGTAGAAATTTCTCATAATCTCTCATATTTGTGATGGCTGGTAATACTTTTTGATTGATAAATTTCATTCTATCCCCTACTTTTTAAAGTAATGACCAATAACGAAAATTATTGATTTAGAGTTTCTCTTATAAATTGTTTCTTATTGGCAGTAATATCCATATATATCTCTTGACTAATAATGCCCTCCCTTAAACAATTCTTAGAAAATTTCAAAAAGGTTTTCACAACTTCTGCTAGTGAATCAAAATACTTATCATCCATTTCCTTCTCCTCTTCTCCCTACAATATCCTTTTCCTCATATCTTTTATGTCAACTCATTGTTTTTCCTTGTGTAGTATATATTAGACATTCAATCACTAAATCCTTTTTTATTTTTGAATAGAGTAGCTTATATTTTACTTATAAAAATAATTGATTAAATAATCTGCAGCCCTATCCAATAATTTTAAGGAATCTAATAACCTAAATACTGTATATCTATCTCTAATAAAACCTGCCTTAAGTACAATCTCTCTTAATAACTCTGGAGTCATACCATAATCACTTGGATGGTAAGATAAATCCAAAGTTGTTAGCCAGGTTTTTACTTTCTCTTCCTTAGGCAAATACTTCATAAGATCTTCTTTTATTTTTTCACTATTTTCTAATTCTGTAAATTCTTTTGTTTCAAATAAAAATTTATATAAAAGAGTACTTATAAGGGTACCAATAGCGACAGTCCTACCATGAGATGGTGGTAATTCTCCTTTTTCCACCGCTTTCATCACTAAATAATGAGATACCAAATGTTCAGAACCAGAGGCGGGCCTGGTATCATCTACTAAAGACATACATATTCCTGATAAAGTCAATGCATCAATAAGATGACCTATAGCTTCGGTATCTCTTTGGGCAATTTTTTCTGCCTCTCGAATACATATATCTGTGGATTCCTCTACCAACTTCACTGTTTTATCACACCAGTATTCTCCAGTGATATGCTTTGATAATACCCAATCAGCTAAGGAAGTCTTTTTCCCGATAATATCTCCAAAGCCTGCTTGTATGAGATCATAAGGGCAATTTTTTATTACCTCTATATCCCCGTAAATAGCTGTTACCGTAGAGCCTTTTATGGTTTTTTTGACTCCTTTAAACATTAGAGAGGACCCCGAAGAGGCATAACCATCCATAGAGGGGGCAGTAGCTATAGTAATTACGGGGATTTTCATTCGATCTCCAACTAACCTATTTAAATCGTTAATTGTGCCAGAGCCTACAGATACTATACCGTCAATCTCTCTATCCGTGCTCATGAGAATTGTTCCTATAGCCTTTTCATCGGGAATTAATTTTTTTTCATCAAATTCTAGCATAGCTGCATTAAATTCATTAGCTTTTAGGGTATCAAAGATTTTTTGATTGATTTGTTCATGGGTATGTTTATCCCCAACAACAAGTATATTTTTCCCTGGGATAAATTCCTTGCATATTTTAGATAGTTTTTCTTCAGTAAAATCAAAGTCTACATCTTTTATAGGGACGAAGTGGGTCCTACCACAAGCACAAGTAATCTCTTTGTTTAATAAATCATTATAATTGGTCATCATGATCCCTCTTTCTATATATGTTTTATAATCTCCTTTACTGAATCCATAATATAGCTAGCTTCTATGTTTGATTGTTTATAATCTTCCAACGTTGTTTCTCCGGATAGAACAAGAAAAGATTTAATTCCTAGGTCAAAGCCCATTTTAATATCCGTATAAAGTCTATCTCCCACCATGGCCATGTCTTCTTTTTGATAATGATAAATATCCATGATAGCATTCAACATATGCTCATAGGGTTTCCCAATGATAAGGGGTTCTTTCCCTGTGGCTGCCTTGATAAAGGCAATCATTGCCCCAATATCCGGCATATTTTTATTGTCTTCTAAGGGACAAACGAAGTCTGGATGGGTAGCGATAAAAGGGTATTGCTTAACATAATCACAGGCGGCCCATAGTTTGTCATAGGTTAATGTGGTATCAAACCCTAAAACTACACAATCTATCTCCTGCCCCCCCTGTTTTACTAATTCAAAACCAGCTTTTTCAAAGGAACGCTCTAGGGCGGGAGTACCTAATAAAAATAATTTTTTATACTTTGTGTATCTTTTAATGTAGTGTATCGTGGCATCCCCTGAGGAAAAAACATCCTCTTCCTCGGCAGAAACTCCTAAATGACTCAACTTCTCTATATAAGCATGCTTATCCTTAGAGGAATTATTGGTCAAAAAAATATACCGGGTTTCATTTTCTTTTAACTTTTCTAAAAATTCCTTAGCCCCATCTATTAATTGATTGCCTAAATATATGGTGCCGTCCATATCCAATAAAAAACATTTTATATTCTTTATTTCATTCATTTGTAGGCTCCTTTCAATGATGCTTTGTATGATAGTTATCAACCCCCTAATATATAGGCTAAAATGATTTTATGACTATATTTTTACCGATAACAATATCGGGATCTTTCTCTCCTTTTAAATGAATAGTACCTGGTAATTGCGCAGTATCCGCCCCATCAAATACTAGACTACAATGGCCCAATGTTCTTAGGGTATAGTTGGCCTCTTCTCCTACTGCAGTTACCTCATATTCATTATCACAAAATATCCATTTATCTCCTACCAACACTTCCCCAACTAGTTCTCCTACTTCATGTGTTACCGAAATTTCTGCTAGTTCTGGAGGGGCATTGTCATTAAAAATAATCACCATTTTTTCCTTTAAAAATTCTGGCACAAGCCCTCCCATATCTGTAATTCTTACGTTGTATTTCATTTCTTCTCCTCCTTCAAATGGAATATGCAAAAATGTAGCACGATGTGCATCGTGCTACATTTTATTTTAAAACATACCTATACTGAATACCCAAGCGATCACTACTGCAAGGGGACCGGTAATCAATCTTGAAAATAATATAGCAGGTACACCGATTTCAACGGTTTCTGGTTCTGCTTCTGCCATGCTTAAAGCTACTGGGAAGAAATCACAACCAACTTGGGCGTTAATTCCATATAATGCTGGAAGCGCATAGGCTACAGGAATAGTTCCCTTTCCAATTTCTACACCAACGAAAACCCCAACAACTTGTGCAATAACTGCTCCAGGTCCTAGAACCGGTGATAATATAGGAATAGCACATATTAAAGCTAATACAACTAGTCCTGGCAAACTACCTGCAATAGGAGTCAATGTCTTTGCAATCCAGTCTCCAGCACCGGAGGCTGTAATAATACCAACAAGCATTGAAACAAAAGCCATGAAAGGCAAGATATTATTAATAACCATGTTCATGGTTTCTTTCCCTGCTGCAAAGAACTTACCCATTACTCCACCCATGACCTTACCAATTCGGGTAATAATATTGGTCTTTTCTTCTACTTCTGGTTCTTCCTCTTCAAAAACGATTTCTTCCACATGGCCTGTTCTAACCGTTGCATCTTCTTCTGCCAATGTAATGTTTTCTAATTTTACACCTGAAACATAAATATCCTCTGTAATAAATTTTGCTAAAGGACCTGACTGCCCAACTGGAGTTAAGTTCACTGTATATACTTTCTTTTGAGGATAAACGCCACACCTGGCAGTACCTCCACAGTCTACAACGGCTACAAATATCTCATCATCAGGAACAGTTGTTTTAAAACCATCAACAATAGTACAACCAGATAATTCAGCTATTTTTTTCGCCACTGGTACAATTCCTCCACCTGTAACGCAAACAACTTTGGTTCTTTTCCCCTCTGGCTTAATGACAAGGGGGCCTCCCCAACCTTTAGAACCTTTTTCGATTCGAATCGCATTGTATCCCATTATGCAGTCACTCCTTTCTTGGATGATCCCTTCTTAGTCATTGCAAAATAGATTTTTTCAGTTATAATTCCTCTAAGGAAAATAACTACAATACCAGATAAGAAGTATCTTACAGCTAAGTCCCCTGTAGGATATCCAGCCTTAATAACACCGTCTGAAATCCCTATCCATACGAAAAGCTCAGCAGCATTAGCATGAGGAAAGAGACCCGTGATAGGATGAACAAAGGATAATGCCGCATCAATAAAAGGTGGTTTGTATTTTTCTTCTAAGAATCTTCCAAAGGTGTAGGCCATTGGATTGGTTAAGAAAAATACTGCCATGATTGGGAAAATTGTATATCTAGTAATCGCATATTTCGTTGTCTTTCTCGCAAAATTTTCCACCTTTTCTTGTCCTACCAATTGTACAATGGAGTTAACAAATGTGATCAAAACAACTAAGGTAGGTATAATACCTGTGACGAGGCCCATAAAGTTTTCCCCGCCGGCTTCGAATAAGCCAATAAAGCCTTCTGCTAATTTAGCCAAAAAATCCATTTTTAAATTCCCCCTTTTTTTTATATTTTAACAGGTAATTACCTGTTAAATAAACTCTTCCTATATAGACCCTTCTACTTCCTCACTATAGTTGAGTTTTTCGTACATAATCTCAATGGCATTATTAATGGCATTACGTATCCGTTTATGTTTTATGTCCTTTAGCCATAGTTCTGAATTTAATACATTTTTCCCATTAATCTCTTCATAGAGCTTAAATCTGTTAAATACGGTTATTCCTTTCATATAACGGGTTTCTAGCACTTGAAAATCATCATCTATTCGTATAAGTACTACGCATCCGGAGCTTAGCATCCCTTTTTCCCTACCTATAATAATTTTCCCCTGCCTCACCATCTCAGAAAGATTTTTTTGGTAGCTTTTAATTTGAAGGATGGTAAGTAGGGTTTGAAGAAAAAATGCTAATAATATAATGACCGCAATTCTACCCATAAATCTCTTCCTTTCTCTTTTTTAAGATGATATTTGCAGTGTCATAATCGGTAACCAAGATATTGATTAAACCTGATTTTATAGCACTTATAATGGCATCGGATTTTTTACTATGGCCCGCTACACCTATGACACAGGGAATTTTGATTAAATCTTCCAAATCAATACCAATGACATTTTCATTGACTTCAAAATCTCCTTTACCCTGACTGTCCATGAACTTGTTGCAAATATCGGCCACAGCACCTTTTTTCCTTAAATCTAACAATTCCTCTTGGCTAATATATTCTGTAAGTATTCTTACCGTCGTTTCTAGATCTGATGAACCTATCCCCACTATGCCCACATCTAGTTTTTCTGTTAGGTTTAATATGGATCTAATACCAGAATCCTGTATAAAGCTTTCTTTAATCTCTAAACTCTTCACCATAGCAGGAGCGTGCAATATCTTATAATGGGCCTTAAAAGATTTTGCAAAGCTTTGGGCGATATTATTGGATTGAATATTTGCATTAATTTGTCCATTTCCTCCCACCATGGGCACAAAAGTAAAATCATTACTTTTGTAATTTTCAACATACTGAGAAACTTTTTCTAGGGTAGAGCCATTCCCCACTCCTATAAGCATTTGGGGTTTCAATATTCTTTCTAGGATATATGCAGCCTCTCGAGCTATGGACTTTTTTATATCCTCGATATCATTGCTTGCTACTTGAACGACGACTACCTCCTGCAGTCCAAATAACTTCTCTAATTCCTTTTCTATTTCAAGATTCTCATGGGATAATGGATTGACTACACTAATCTTCACAATACCTTCCTTCCGGGCAGAAGTAAGTATTCTGGAAATGGTGGCCTTAGAAACCCCTAATTTTTTCCCAATTTCTATTTGATTCATGTTTTCTTCATAGTACATCTTAGAACATTTTACCATTAACCTTATATTTCTATAATTTTTCATCTCACACCTGCAACTTTTCTCACTGTTTTAATTTTATTTCATATTTAGATTCTATAGGCTATGTAAACGATTGTCAATACATTTTCTTGTTTTCTTTGTGTATACTTAAAAGTTATTATTTTAACACTTCCTTTTATCCCGTAAGCTCCTAGATACCCCACCCCCACAAGTATAATCAAGAAAAATGCAGGAAAAAAAGACCAATTCAACAGGGGGTTCTCCCCAGAATTGGTCTTTGGAGTTAAAATCCAGTTGAAATTTTTGTCTTTCTTCTTTCTACATCCCTGTATAAATTAAAATAGCGTCCCTCAAAAATTCTGCTATACCGGGTTGTTCTTTATCATAGTATGCTCTAAATCTTTCATCTTCTACGTACATCTGGGCAAGACCAGCATGGGCTGCCTTACTATATTGATTCCAGGTGTAACTGAGCCACTGTTTATGCAAATCAGCTACTTTTTGGGCTAAAGGACCTGCTGGGTCACCACTTTGAAATGCCTCTGCTAAGGTAGATGAAATTTCTTCCTCTAGTTTTTTAAAATCCCTATACTGTTCCTCAGTCATATTCATCATCTTGGCATTGGACTTATCAATTGTGTCCTCCCCGTATTTTTCTCGAATTTCTTTCCCATATTTTTTCTCGTTTTCCTCAACTACTCGCTTTTTAAACCCTTCAAATTTTTCTCTATCGCTCATTGTATTTCTCCCTTCTTTCAGTCCAATGGTTTTTTCCACATTGGCTATTAATACATCTAATCGTTCTTTCTGTTCAAGGAGCGTTTTATGGTGTTCTTCCAGTGCTTTTCTATAGTCAAAGCCAGGTGAGATTATGATTTCCTTTATTATTTGTAGGCTTACTCCTAGCTCTCTATAAAACAATATCTGCTGTAATTGATCAATTTCTTTTTCACCATATATCCTATAGCCCGAGGAATTTATTCTTGCTGGTTTTAAAATGCCTATTTGATCATAATATCTTAGGGTCCTATTACTAACACCTGCTAATTTAGCTAATTTTTGCACCGTGTACTCCATGGGAAAACCTCCTTTCTCCTATAATATACACCTTTACCTTACGTCAAGGTCAACAGATAATTACAGAAAAAAAAATTATTTTTTATAACCAATAACCGCAGCACCAATTGCCCCTAAATACTGGGAAAATTCAGATGAGATAACTTCTGTATGAAGTTTTTTGCTTAATAAATCTTTTAGCAAAGGATTTTTCGATACTCCTCCAGAGAAAAAAACTTTTTCTTTTACCCCTACCTTACTGGCTAATGTATAGGCCTTACTACATACCGATTGAAGTAATCCCGCTGCAATACTTTCCTTAGAGGCACCCTCTGCCATCAAACTGATAATTTCAGATTCAGCAAATACCGTGCACATGCTACTTATGGTCTGAGCCTCCACACCCTGGGCAATCGTTGAAAGCTCTCCCACTTCTATTTCTAAAGCATGGGCCATCACTTGCAAAAACTTTCCTGTACCCGCCGCGCATTTATCATTCATTAAAAAGTCAATAACATTTCCTTTGGAATCTAGACTTATGACCTTACTATCCTGACCTCCGATATCTATGACCGTCCTTATGCTGGCATCCAGAAAATATGCTCCTTTTCCATGACAGGTAATTTCTGTCACCTTTTGATCTAAAAAGGGCAGGGAGATCCTGCCATAGCCAGTTCCAACTATAGATTTAATCTCTTGTCTTTTTATATCATTAACTTCAATAATCTCTTCAAACAATTGTTGCCCTGATTCCTTGGGACTCCACCCTGTGGGCGTGATTTTCTTTGCTATAATATTTTTACCATCGAATATAACAGCCTTTGCTGCCACTGAACCCACGTCTATTCCAACACTATACATCTGTTATTCCTCCTGCATCTATTTTTCATTCCTTATCTATCATTTATTCTAACATAAGAAAGCGGCTCTAGTGATATAGGAAAATTTGCTTCCTTGCTAGCAAGGGCAAATTTTCTATATTATAAAAAGAGAGCCTCAGGCTCTCCTTTTATGATTTAATTCCTTCTAAGAAGGCTTCTACCCTTACTTTGATCTGACCAACATCAGAATCTGAATAATCAGTTTCCAATTGTAAGAATGGAAGGTCTAATTCATCCCTTACAAAGTTTTTCACTGTAAAGGACTCTATATTATAGGTATGGCACGCTTGCCATGTTAAATCTACAACTCCATCTACCTGATATTCCTTGACTAATCTTTCAATTAAATCTAATCTTCCATTGTTGTTGGTCATGCAGGAACAGGGAGTGGATAGATATTTTTCGGCCAAAGCTTCAATAGGATCCTTTTCTTCATCCACAAGAACATCTAGTCCTTTGTATCCTGTACAGTTTTCTAGTGCCACTACACTGGCCCCAGATTCCTCCAATATTCTTAGGGCCTTTTCAGAGCCAAGACCTATAGGACAGCCCGTTAATAATATACGGGGTGCATTTTCATCAAAGGCATAGATGCCCTTTTCCATACGGTCTTCAACTTCTACAATAAATCTTTCAATCAAGTCTATTCCTGCTTCTTTATCTACATTAAACCCTTTAAGCCATTGGGCGAGCATCATATCCATTCCTGTTATAGGTGCAGGCTTATGAGCATTTAATTGATGTAGACGTCTCATAGCTATTCTTTCTCTGTTCATCAGTTGAATAGCCTCTTTTAGTTTATCCTCTGTAATCTCTACATCAAATTCCTTTTCTAAAAACTCTTTAAAATAAACCATTTCCTTTTTCCATAATGTTAAAGCCTCTTCCCCTTGGGCTGTTTGGGGCAAATTCATAATATGCATAGGTTTTAATTTGGACATTAATTCATACATTTTTTTCTTTCCATCACAAGTAGTCTCTGCCAATAATACGTCTGAGAAATAAAAATAAGGGCATTTATCCGTGATGGCAAATCCATAACTTGATTTAATCAGTGGACATAAATTCCTAGGGAGTTCTTTTTCTGCTTCTTCTATTGGGTCATTGCTGGTGCCACAAAGAGTAACACTAATGGCGTCCGCTGCCAAAGCAATCTCTTGGGGAGAAAATACGCAATACATTCCTACTACTTTTTTCCCTGCTTCATGGGCTTCCTTTATTTTTACTGAATTTACACCTCTTAAACCTTCTATTTCTGTCATCAATTCTGGCCTCACTGGCTAATCCCCCTTAAAATATCGTTTCTTCATTGAATTCTTTTTATCATCTTGTTAAAAATTTGATCTGCATCAGACATCAATAGTGTATCAGAGATAAATGGCCCAAACAATGTATTTATAAGGATTTTACTATTGAATATTTTTATAGATATTCATCCTCAATAGATAGTTTTTATTAGTGAAGGTTCTTTACTTAGAGCCCAAAATTTTTCATTATAGACGATCTATTGTATACTTAATACTATAAGTAATGGTTATAAATTGAGTTAAGGGGGTATCAATAAAAGATGTATACACTAAAAATTACTTAAATATAAACTTTTTGATCAAGAAAGGTAGTGAATGACTTTGAACGTTCTTATGGAAAAATTTAAAGAAGTTTTGCTTGCAGTTCTTCCGATTATGCTTATTGTATTAATCCTTCATTTTACAATTGCTCCTATGGAAAGCAACATGGTATATCGATTCTTACTAGGGGGATTGTTTATTATCCTCGGACTCTCCATCTTTTTATTGGGTGCAGACTTGGGAATTACCCCCATTGGTACCCATCTAGGCTCTTCTATAGTAAAAAGCAATAAAGCTTGGATAGTCGGTGTTGCAGGTTTGATATTAGGATTTTTCATTTCTATTGCCGAACCTGATCTACACATTCTTGCAGGACAGGTAAATACAGCAACTGCCGGATTAATCAGCAAACTGACTATCGTGGTTGTGGTATCCATAGGGATTGCCCTCATGTTATCCACAGGATTATTGAGAATCATATTTAATAAACCCCTGAATAAGCTATTAAGTGGCATCTATTTTATTATTTTTATCCTGGCAATCTTTGCAAGTCCGGAATTTTTAGCCATATCCTTTGATGCCTCAGGCGCGACCACCGGTGCTATGGCTACCCCCTTTATGCTGGCTTTAGGATTAGGAGTGTCTTCTTTAAAGGCTGGAAAAGCCTCCGAGGAGGATAGTTTTGGATTGGTAGGTATAGCTTCTTCCGGTGCTATTTTATCTGTACTTGCCATGAGTATTTTATCCAAATCCGATAAAATATCAGATAATCTAGAACAAGCTAGCCTACATTCAACTTCTATTATTCGTCACTTTATAGAACAAATTCCTGGTGTAGCATGGGAAGTTTTCCTTGCATTGCTCCCCCTATTGCTTATCTTTTTGTTTGTTCATCATCTATCTATTAAATTACCAAAGAGAAATTTGTATAAAATAATGAAGGGTCTAATTTATACCTTTATTGGACTGGTCCTCTTTTTAGTAGGGGTGAACGCAGGTTTTATGGAAGTAGGCAGTATTGTAGGTCATAGTTTGGCTAGTTATGACAATAAGCTCATCGTAGTATTGGTTGGGTTTATTATTGGTTTAGTGGTCATATTAGCCGAACCCGCCGTATATGTATTAACAAATCAAATAGAAAGTGTAACCAGTGGATATATAAAAAGAAAGGTTATTTTATTTGCTTTATCCATTGGGGTTGGTGTTTCTGTAGCTTTGTCTATAATAAGAATCCTTATTCCTCAAATACAATTATGGCATTATTTACTTCCAGGATATATCGCTTCACTCATTATGTCTTATTTTGTGCCCTCATTATTTGTGGGTATAGCCTTTGACTCCGGGGGAGTGGCTTCCGGACCTATGACTGCCACCTTTATCTTAGCCTTTGCCCAGGGGGTTGCCCAAGCAACAGAAGGTGCAAATGTGTTAATCGACGGCTTTGGTATCATTGCTATGGTAGCCCTTACTCCACTAATAGCCTTGCAGGTTTTAGGTTTAATCTTTAAAATGAAAACTGTAAAAGGAGATTTATAAAATGATGAATACTATGGATATAATCAATCATGAGCTATGTGTGGTAATCGTAAATTTTGGTCTAGGGAGTAAAATAGTAAGAACAGCAGAAAAATTTGGTGTGACAGGAAGTACCATTTTATTAGGTAGAGGTACAGTGGAAAATCATATATTAGAATTCCTAGCTCTAAATGATATTCGAAAAGAGATTGTCTTTATGATCATTGAAGAGTCTACGGTTTCTAAAGTATTGGAAGGACTTAATGAAAAGTTTGCCTTTAGAAAACCAAATCATGGAATTGCTTTTTCTATCCCTGTAGTAAATTTTCTCGGTTCTAAAAAATGCCAGTATGATAAAAATAAGGAAAGTAGAGGTGCGGATAATAAAATGTATGATGCTATTTTTACTATTGTAGATAGAGGAAAAGCTGAGAATGTAATAGATGCAGCAGTTCTTGCTGGTTCTAAAGGGGGCACGATCATCAATGGAAGAGGCTCAGGAATACATGAAAAAAGCAAATTATTTTCCATGGTAATCGAGCCTGAAAAGGAGATTATTATGGTCATATCTGAGAAGGAAAAAACTGATCATATTGTATCTTCCATTAGAGAGCATCTAGAAATTGATAGACCTGGTAATGGAATAATGTTTATCTTGGATATCAATGAGGCCTACGGATTAATATAAAATGCTAAAAAACAATGCCTTTTCTCTCTAAGAAAAGGCATTGTTTTTTTAGGATAAAAGATATCCCTTATGCCTCTGTTTCACAAGCTTTATGCTCTTCTAGGTGAATGCCAGACTTTAAAACAGGAAGATTTAAATTGTACTTAACAGCAATCATTCTTATGGCAAAAGTGATAATAAAGCACATATATAAAGAAGAAATACTTTTGAAGTTGTTGTATGTATAGTATAAGCTGGTAGATCCTAATACAGAAGCTATGGCATAGATTTCCCTTTGAAATACCAGAGGAATATCCTTAACAAAAACATCCCTTAAAATTCCACCCCCTATCCCTGTCAATAATCCCATACAAATAACAAGGAAAGGTTTATCCATGTTTCCTATCATAGCTGTAGTAGATCCAATGACGGTAAAGGCCCCTAATCCTATAGCATCAAATATCAATATAATATTTTTTAGTTTAAGAATCTTTTTATGAAATATAAAGGTAAGCAAAGCTGAAAGTATACTGATAAGACAGTATATAGGCTTAACAAAAGCCATAGGAGGAGTTTTCCCCAAAAATACATCTCTAAATATCCCACCACCTACAGCAGTGGTTATGGCCAAAAAAATTACTCCAAATATATCCAATTCCTTTCTAATCCCAATAAGGGCCCCTGATATAGCAAAAGCTACAGTTCCTGCTATTTCAAAAGTATCTAATAAAAACATAATGTCCTTCCCCCCAACGTTATTGTCAAAAAAATTATAGCATAGTTATTCTGCAAATACATCTACTCTATAGACTACTATAAAATTTAGATACTTGTTTATCCCTTAAAAAATATAAGCATTTAAAATGGGGGTATGCTATGATATAATTTTTAGCACAGCATATTAACTTAAGTACAGGAAAGGAAAGGATTTTTATATGAGATGGTTACAAAAACTTGAAAGAAAACTTAGTCCTTATGCAATCCCCAATCTTATGTACTACATAATAGGAATAACCTCCGCTGTATATATTGTAGATTATATTTTCCCTGTATTCTTGTATCAGTATTTAGCTTTTATTCCACACTTGGTGATGCAGGGACAGATTTGGAGAGTAATTACCTTTATCTTTATCCCTCCTTCTGCCTCCATTTTCATGATTGCCTTTGTGATGTATTTTTATTACATGATAGGAACAACTTTAGAAAGTGAATGGGGTACTGTCAAATTTAATCTTTATTATTTATTTGGGATTATAGGTACAATTATTGCTGCATTTATCACAGGCTTTGGTACAAGTATTTATCTAAACTTATCCATGTTTTTAGCCTTTGCCTATCTATTCCCCAATGTGGAAATCTTATTATTTTTTATTCTCCCTGTAAAAATCAAATGGTTGGCCTATTTAAATTGGGGATATTTTATTATTAGTTTGATTTTTGGTAGCATGGGGGTCAGGATAGCTACGGTTATGTCTTTAATCAACTTCTTTCTTTTCTTTGGAAAGGATTTTATCGACTACTTAAAGCACCAAAAGAAGTATGGATCAACCAGAAGAAATTTCAAAAGAGAGATGAAAAAATTCAGAAGGTAAATCTTTCTTTATATTTCATAGTTTATCATTTTTTAAGCCTCCACCTTTTATAAGGTGGAGCTTCTAATGTTTTTGCTTCAGGTGGGGGATCCCCCACCTGAAGTGTCGATGTTCAGTTTTCGCTAGAGGAGTTTACTTTTCCTTTAAAAATATATGAATATCAAATTCTCCAATAAGAGTAACCAAGGACAATAATAGAGCTTTTTCATTGGCCATGGAAAAGGATTTATATTCTCCTACAAAAATCTGTGGCGGTGCAATGTCACAGATGTAATTATTCTCAGTAAGAATGGTTAAAGCATTTCCACCAATAATATTGGCTACTTCCCCTAAAGCAGAGGAGGCAAAACTGTCAAGGGTATTTATTTCCATACCGGACATGATTTTAATCATCTCTAAGGTCATATCCTTAGGAAAACTAAAAAGAATTGTCCCATGTAAATCTCCCGTCACTCCAAGGACTACACTGGCATCTTTACTACTTACCATATCTTCTACCACTGCTACCTTTCCTCTTTTGGGATCCATATCAAACATCAACTTAAATACATCATTGGTGGCCTTATAAAAGGAATTCGCATATTCTGCCTTCATTAGGCTTGCCCCCCTTTACTTTTTACATACTCTCCTATTTTTTGATCCATTTTACCCACATGCATAATCAACCAAGTCATAAGTTTACCCCCAAATTCTTGTATCTTTTCCTTGCTAAAACCCTCTTCTTCAAAAATCTTCACATAGTCATTAACCCCTTCTTTAAATTTAGCATGGGCTTCTTTATGTATTTCAATATCAGGGTAATTGATTTGTTCTTGATAAATTTCCTCTTCATTAAAATGTACGACTACATATTCCTGCATAAAGGCCATAGTTTCCTTTACTTGCTCTAGCTTATCTTCCCAACTATCCTCATTTTGAATAATTTGAAGAAAATCTGATACCCGTTTAAATAGCTCTTGATGTTGTTCATCAATTAATTCTACATCAATTCTATACTTTTCCTTCCACATCATTTTAATATCCCACCTTTTCTTTTCATTAAATTGCTCGTACACATTGCCCTATCACTATTTACCCCTGTATAATATTTATAATCAAGATTGATTTTCCTTTTTATCAAATAAATAAGCTAATGAAGACCTTTCTTCTGTCTTCATTAGCTTATTTATCTCTATATTTTTAATTTCCTCTAGCATAATTTGTCATCTTCCCAAGAAGATAACCTGCTAATTATTATTCTGATTATTATCATGAAGTACTTGATCAATAACAATGACTAAAGCCAACATAAAGGCTTGATCTTCATTATCGTTTATTTCTACCATATAGGTATCGGAAAAAGAAAGCCATTTTTTATTTACCGATGCTACAGGATGGTTGTTCTTTAGGATTTGAAAATCATGGCCGAAAAAATCTCCACTGATTTGGAAGTTGCCCATTATACTTTTAATATTAAATCTTGGTTTTAAGAAGGTAAGTTCCTTTTTTACCGTGGCTAAATGTTGGCCTGATGAATAGATACTATATTCCGGTAAGAATCGAAATACCTTTTGTTCAATATACATCAATTCATGCCCCTGTAAATCTTCTATTTTTAATTTATCTCCAATGGCAAATACTTTTCCTCTGACAATATATCTATCTTGGTCTTGATTATCCTTAATGGTGAAATTATCCCCAAAACTAAATATTTTTTGTCTTATTTTATATTGCATGCCTCTACGCCCTCTCTGTAACACTAAAATTAATCTTATTTTACACTATATTTCCACTTATTGCATTATTTTTATCCCCATCTTATTTAATTTTTCTAATCACTACCGTAATATCTCCTTTGTAATTTTCATCTTCCTGATGTTTATGGGCTTCTTTTAATAAATCTAATAGTTGCCCTCCCTCTATATCCTCAGGGGTTATTTCGCCTATCATGATCATTGTATTATTGCTTTCAGAAAATAATCCGTACTTGTTAAAGTGACATCCCGCATTCACAAAAGCTTTGTGGGCCTTTGTTACTATTTTTGTTATCTCTTCCAGAGAGTGATTCTGCAATTCAAGTCTTAGGGTAACCTCGGCGTCTATAGGTAAAGATTTGTCAAATTTCATATCCAACTCTAAAAGATTGCTATAATTTCCATGCTCATCCATATCATAGATGACCATTGTGTTATTGTCTTCATAGCCTAATTCTTTAGAAATAATCTCTTTTGCTAGATGAGAGTACTCCTTAGAAAGCCTTTCCCAGGTATTAAAACCGTCCAACACATAGTTTTCATAGTCGTCTCTTTGTACCTTTCCCCTTGCATAATATATAGAAAAATGAGTATCAATACTGGTTGTAGATTTTGCTCTGATCATATACATCCCATCTTTAAAGTTATAGGTGGCCTTATCTAATTCTAAATCTAGAGATGCATAATGCTGATCTATATATCTTTGAGCTGCTCTATTGGCCATCATGGCAGATAATGGATTTCCCACAAAGGCATTGGTGATAAAAAGAATAGCTAGAATAAGCAATATTCCTACTGTCCCTGCAACAATCTTTAAGGTTTTTGATTTTTTCATGAGATATCTTCCTCTCTTTTAAAGGCAAATTTTAAGAGCATAGCAATAATGGTACCCAGGACTACTAAACATCCATAGATCAAACTTAAAAATAATCCTCCATACAAAATCCCCCACATAAATCCCTCGGATAGGGATAGATCTATGATCTGCCATAGATAGCTTAAAAGAAAGATAGTTAGAGGAATCCTATGCCATTTTGTTTTAAAAGTTATAAAAGAAATTCCCCCAATAATCGGCATGATCAAGAAGTTATAGAACATTCCCATAGAGTTAGTAAGAGCTACACCTACTATAGCTCCTATAATCAGAATACTAATTTGAGTAATAAAAATATTTCTTTTTATAGAAAAAATGATTTTCATATCCCGGGATTGAGAATCCTGTAATGCCAAGTCCTGAAAGCTTTGAAAATCCGATTTGCATTTTTCGCATTCTTCCATGTGCTCCTGAACTATTTTTATACTCTCTTCGCTAGCAATTCCATCCTTTACTAAAGGCATCAGATCTGAGATGATATTACAAGGAATTTTCATCTAAAACCCTCCTTTTCTAATATATTTCTAATCCATTTCTTAGTACGAAAATCAATCACCCTTGCAGAATTTTCGTTGATATTTACCCTTTGGGCAATCTCACTAAAACTATATCCTTCTATTCTCATTTGCACTATTTTCTGAGTTCGAATGTCCTTTTCCTTTAATAGATTTTTAATTCTTGTGGCTATTTCCTTTGTGATCATGTTTTCCGATATACTATCCCCTACATAGAGACCTAGAAGATCGTTATACTCTACTAGGTTTTTCTTGGTTCTTAAATCTTGCAACCATAAATTTCTTGCAATAGAACACAACCAGGTCTTTATGGAAGAATGTCCTTTGAAATTTTCTATGGAGGTTATTGCCCTTACAAAGGTCTCTGATAATAGATCTTCTGCATGAAGGGGATGATGAGTTAAGGACAAGAGATATCTATAAATGTCATCTTTATAAAGTAAATATAGGTTTTCTATTTCTTTCATTTTAATTCCCCCTTCACTCAATTAGTCACAATATAGGCTGAAATGTTACAGGATTTATCTAAAATTTAATTTTTTTGGATATTTCCATCATATCATTGAATAGGATAGATAAGGAGATGTTTAAGATTATTTCCCTTTTTCTGGGGTATATTAGGTAGTAACAATAAAATATAAATTTGGAGGTATAGATATGAATGTAGTGGCTATAGTAGGCAGTATTAGTGAAAAATCTCAAAATAAAAAACTAGCAAACTTTATGAAAAAACATTACCAAGATAAACTGAGTATTGATGTTTTGTACTTAAATGACATTCCTATGTATAATGAAGATAATGAATTAGATCCACCTAAAGAAGTTGTCGATATTAAAGAAAAAATCAAAAAGAGCGAAGGCATAATCATCGTTACTCCAGAGTACAATCACTCTATTCCAGGGGTGTTAAAAAATGCCCTTGATTGGTTTTCCAGAGTAGATAGAGTCATGGCTCATAAACCTACCATGATTGTAGGGGCTTCCTATGGAGCTCTAGGTACAGTCAAAGCTCAAATGCATCTGAGACAAATCTTGAATTCGGGTGGAATAGCAACCTTGACCTTGCCAGAAAATGAAGTCTTCATAGGAAGTATTCAGGATAAAATGGATGATCAAGGAAATCTAACCCATAAACCTACCCTTGAATTCTTAGATTCTGTTGTGGATAATTTTATAAAATGGTCTGAAAAAGTAAAGTAAGCTTTTTGTTTAAAGAAGAAACCCCCAAATCGAAAAGACTCTTCGGGAAGAGTCTTTTCGATTTGGGGGTTTCTCTCTCTATAAATTGCCAACTTGGTGATTTTCAATTTGATAAACCTGAGAATAGAGTTTATCTCGTACATGCTCAAAAGTGTTTTTAGAAATGGCGTGGGGATAGGACATAATACTTAGTTCTATGGGCTTTACACCTTTTTGATAAGAAGGCTGGATATAGGGGTGATCATTATAGCAAAATCCACATCTTTTATAAAAACCTATACGCCTTTTCGCTATAGAATCCTCTGGCAATTCTACTTCTAAAATTAAAGGATACTGAGACTTTTCCTTTACATTTTTTATTATTTCTTTCCCTATCCCCCTATTTCTATGTTCCTTACCTATGGCAAAATGTTCGATAAAATAAAATGTTTTTAATTTCCATAGGGTAATAAATCCAATTATCTTTCCTTGCTCACGATGAAGTATTACTTTGTAATCATGGTTTTTCAATAACTTTTTTTGTTCCTTTAGGCTTCTTTTTTCGGTTTTGGGAAAAGAGTTATCATAAATCTCCCAAAATTGTGCAAATTCCTGTTCTGTCATCACTATTATCTAGTTTTCCAAATAGGTACTGGACTATCTTTACAAGAAACTAGATGTACACCACCTTTGCTTATATAGTTTTAAATATAGATTAATCTTTAACATATCAAAGACCCATATTGCTGGCTATGGGCCTTTGACAGAAATTTTCCTACAACTAATTGAATTTAAATAGATTTATTCCAATCTCTTCATCCATCTGTCTTTCCACTGTACCTTCAATGGCCTCTATCACAATTTCTCCTGTCACACTGATAATCGCAGAGTTTAGATGCCCTCCATAGGTTTTATACTCTTCATCCGATAGGGTTATATGAAGATGTAGATATACTTCTCCATCTTTTGTGGTGACATTTCCTAATAGACTTGTCACTTCATAATCTCCAGTAAAATCCTTGGTATAGTATTCCTTAGTTTCTACTTGGAAAAATCCTAAATTTGCTTTGTCCACTGCTCCTATACCCTGGACCCAACCTAAGGTAATTTGTTGTTCTGTACAGAAGGTCTTTAAGGTTTCAACAATGTCCTCCCCTATGTTCAATCTTACAATGTACTTATTCCCAATTTTTTTATATTCCACAATACCACTCCTTTGTATTTTATATTGTATCCCATAATATTTGATATTTACATTCTATCATAAACTATTTTATTTTTTAGATACCCAGGATAGAGGGAAATATTCATTTTACCCATAATGCATATCTGTAGACATATTATTTTAGAATCCTAGATAATAAAGGCTTTTTTATCTCAATGGCATGATCTGGACACACTTCATGGCAGCAAAAACAGCTGATGCATTTTTTTAAATCCATTATCGGCTTATTGTTTTCATTCATGGTAATAATTTTGGTAGGACAATTTCGAATACAATGTCCGCAGGATATGCATTTTTCATGAATAAATTTTGGTTTTGCCTTTAGTTTTCTTATTAAAAATTCCTTCCACCACTTTGGCATAGTTTTCGGTAAAAAAGTAACCTCTGTCGAATCAGGAAGTAAAAAGGGAGGAATGGCCATTTGTTTATAATCATCTCCCACGAATTCTATCTCTTGATCAAGTAAATTCCTCTCTCTAGCTAAATATAAGGTGGGAATGAGCCTCTCATCTATAGAAGCAATATCTGCAGCTACAACATCGGTCTCATAAGGATTATCTCCACCAAGGATTAACCCTACATGACGTTTAATTCCACTGGAGGGGCCATTTCCCTCCATACAATCTATAGCATCAATAATGCTATAATCCGGCTTTACATATTCTGCAATATCAATCAGATGATGGCCAAAGTTATCTTTATCCATTAATTTAAAATGATAATTGGCCTTGGTCAGTCCTGGAATCACCCCAAAGAGATTTTTAACTGCTCCTGTATAAGTCATCATTCCATGAGTCTTTAATTTGGCGGCGGAAATAACAAAATCACATTCCGAAACAATATTTATAAGGTCAAATCTTTTTAACCTTAGAGCACCTTCGCTAGTTACTTCACTGTATCCAACATCATAGTTTAATTGTCCTCCAGAATTTTGCGCGGCCAATTCCATTCCACAGGCCCTATAAATTTCTCTCAGAGCATGGACAGTAAAGGGTCCTGCTGGAGAATCTCCAATAATGGCAGTACAACCCCTCTCTATCAGATATTCTGCTATAGTTTGAATAACCATAGGGTTTGTAGTCACCGCATCCTCTGGGCGCTTTTTCATTAAAAGATTAGCCTTAATTAGCACTTTTGCTCCCCTAAAAAGCTTTTTACTCATTGCACTATTATCTAGACAATCATAAATAACTTTTTTGACTGAAGAATATTCATAATCCAAACATTGAAAAACACAAACCTTTCCCATTATTTCATCTCTCCTATATTTTAAATACAAAGTGCTGAATAAACACAATAAATGATTTTAAACTTATTTTATCTCATATGGCCCTACATTTCATCTATTTTTCTGAACTTTATTTTAGTAAATCCTTTACATTGTTTGTAATAATTTCGTTTATATTATAAAATAATACATGTGTATAGAGGAAAAAATTGATAAAAGTTAATAGATAAGGAGAGACTTTCAATGGAGAGAATGATAGGAACGGTAGTTAGAGGTATTCGTACACCCATTATCAATAAGGGGGACATCTTAACAGACATTGTCGTAGACAGCGTCTTAAAAGCTTCACAATCAGAAGGCTTTTCTATTCGGGATAAAGATATTGTGGCTGTTACTGAGTCAGTGGTTGCCCGAGCCCAAGGGAATTATGCAAGCGTAGATGATATTGCAAAGGATATAAGCTCCAAATTTGGTGAGGATACCATTGGGGTTGTATTTCCTATTTTAAGTCGTAACCGTTTTGCTATATGCCTAAGAGGTATTGCCAAGGGAGCAAAAAAAATTGTTCTGATGCTTAGTTATCCTTCAGATGAGATGGGCAATCATATCATTGAGATGGATGCCTTAGATGAAAAGGGTATAAATCCATGGACGGATGTCTTAACAGAGAGTCAATTTCGTCAGTGTTTTGGTTATAATAAACATACCTTTACTGGTGTTGACTATATCGATTATTATAAATCTTTAGTAGAAGAATACGGTATAGAATGTGAGATTATTTTTTCAAATAATGCTAAAACCATCTTAAATTATACAAAGTCTGTTCTTACATGCGATGTTCATAGCCGCTTGAGAACGAAAAAAATATTAAAGGCCAATGGTGGAGAAAAGGTCTTTAATCTTGAAGATATTCTATCCACTTCCATGAAGGGTAGTGGATATAATGAAAATTATGGACTTTTAGGCTCCAATAAAGCCACAGAAAATAGTATTAAGCTTTTCCCTAGAGATTGTCAAAAGATCGTTCAAGAAGTACAGAAAATCTTGAAGGAAAAAACAGGCAAAAATGTTGAGGTCATGATCTATGGAGATGGTGCTTTTAAAGACCCTGTAGGTAAAATCTGGGAACTAGCAGATCCTGTAGTTTCTCCAGCCTATACTAAAGGATTAGAAGGTACACCCAATGAAGTAAAATTAAAATATCTTGCAGATAATCATTTTGCCCATTTGAAGGGAAAAGAATTAAAAGAAGCTATTTCAAACTATATTGAAAATAAAGAAGCTGATTTGATCGGTGCCATGGCATCTCAAGGAACTACCCCCAGAAGAATTACTGATCTTCTTGGATCTCTTTGCGATCTAACTTCCGGTAGTGGAGACAAGGGTACACCTGTTGTTTATATTCAAGGTTATTTTGATAATTTTACAAAGGCTTAGAAATAATCCTTTCTTTCATTAATGATATAGATGATGAGTAAAACCAAAATACCATTTTCGAGAGTTCTCTGATAATGGTATTTTGGTTTTTTTGTTTATATAATTATTTTTAGTAAAAATGGCAAGGTAAATAAGGATAAAAAGGTTGTTGCCACCACCATTACTGCAGCATAATCCTTTTTTATATCAAAATTCTCTGCAAATATAGATGTCATTGTGGCCGAAGGCATAGAGGCTAAAATAATCACCGTGTTAGACACGATGGATCTGTCATTAATGAATATGGAGATAAAATATAATATTGCCGGGATTAAAATAATTTTACTAACAACCCCATAGTATATTGTCCAATCCCTTAAATGGGCTTTTATGTTCACTTGAGAAAAAGTTACTCCCACAATAATCATAGATAGAGGAGCTGTCATATTTCCTATAGAAGTCATGCTCTCTTTTATAACCATAGGAAGCTGAATGTCAAATACCATCAGAATGATCCCCAAGTATACTGCTATAATCGAAGGATTCAAAAATGTTTTTTTTAATTCTTCCTTGAATTCTTCTTTTTTCATCTTTTTATTAAAGAGCATAATTCCATAAGTCCATACAAACAATACAAAAAACATATTAAAAATAGATCCATAGATAACAGCTTCTACCCCATAGAGAGCATGTAATATGGGAAAACCAATATATCCTGTATTCGTAAATACATTGGCAAAATGCAATATAATTTTCTTTTCCTTTTTTATGGGCCAAGTTAATAGATAAGAAAAAACCGTTACAATAATATAAGCAAAAAAACTATAATAAAAAGTTTTAATTACATTGCTCTTGATGGTATTTGTATAGGAAAAAGAAAAGGAAGATACAATCATAAAGGGCAAGATAATTTGTAAAAGAAGATCCGTCAAGCCTCTGTTCAATCTATTTGTAATAATCCCCTTTTTTTCTCCATAGACTCCTACGACTATAACTAAAAATAATGAAAGAATGCTCTTTATTATGGTTAGCATTTCCACTGCATCACCTCCAACATGGTATTACTTACTTTATTCCTCTTCCCTAATTTTTGTTCCTATTAAAATAAAGGATCTACAATCTTTATTTTTTAAAATTTTTCCATAAATTGATTGATGAATTTTTTAATAAATGGGTATCTTAATAGATAATAATGTACATGAAATTACCATGTACATATTGAAAGGAGGATTTTATATATGAATATAGGGAAATTAATCATAAGAATTATTGTATCAGCCGTTGCTATTGGAATTGCAACTTTTCTCACTCCAGGTATGACCAATAGAGGTGGGATCTGGTCTTTATTACTGGCTGCCATAGTCATTGGTATATTGGATTGGGGAATTGCTAAATTAATCAAAGTTGATGCCTCACCTTTTGGTAGAGGGATTGTAGGTTTTCTAGTAGCAGCACTTATTTTATATCTAACGGGAAGAATTGTCCAAGGGTTTAACGTTTCTATCCTTGGCGCTATCGTTGGTGCATTAATATTAGGTGTTGTGGATGCCCTCCTTCCCGGTGAAACCGATACAATGTAAATCAAAAAAACCTTATGCTATTTCTAGCATAAGGTTTTTATATTATCCTTAGATAAGTTCGATATTCGCTGCTTGAGGACCTTTTTGGCCTTCTACAACGTCAAAGGAAACTTTTTGGCCTTCTTCTAATGTTTTGAATCCATCTACATTAATTTGAGAAAAGTGTGCAAATACATCATTACCATCTTCCCCTGTAATAAATCCAAAACCTTTGTCTGCATTAAACCATTTTACTGTACCAGTCATGTTTGTGTACCTCCTAATTTTTATTCTCCCTAAATTATGTAATAGAGATAACAACTTTATTTCTAAATTAGGATTACACTTTAAACAAAGGTTCTAATTTTAAAATATTTTTGTTATATTTATTTACAGTTAACTTAAGTGATACCTAATACTAGCATTTCCTTATTAGATTGTCAAGTTTTAGAAAGGATATTCTCTTCCATTAAACAGTCTTTTTACAAAGAAAATCACTTCTCTTAAATAGGATTCATATATTATTATAGAAATATATGAAAGGAGTGGAAGATATGTATAATCCTTATCAACCTAATTCTAACCATAACCCTATGAATATACCTATGCATTGTAATTGCATGATCTATCCCCACTGGATGTATCCACCAATGCATTGTCCAAATCATCGGGAAAAATGTCCTGCATTAAAAGACTATGGTCCTATGCCCTTTGTTCTTAATATTGAAGAGGCTGCCATACGAAATGATAATTTCCGTCTTACCTTGTGGACAGGAAAGCATTTGCAGCTTACCTTGATGAGTATTCGTGTTGGTGAAGATATAGGTCTAGAAATGCATCCTGATGTAGATCAATTTATTCGTATTGAGCAAGGTCAGGGCATAGTTAAAATGGGAAACCGCAAAAATAACTTGAATTTTCAATCAAGGTTCTCTGAGGATGATGCTATATTTATACCTGCTGGCAAATGGCACAATGTAATCAATACAGGTTGTGTGCCCATTAAGCTATACTCTATTTATGCACCACCTGAGCATCCCCACGGCACAGTTCATCAAACCAAGGAAGATGCAGAGGAACACCATCATTAGTAAATATCATTAAGCCCTGTTTTAAAAGGGGTAGCAGAAGGCTATCCCTTTTAAAATATAAAAGACAATTACATATTTTTTCAATATAAGGCAAAAATAAATGCACATAGAACATATAATTGAGGTGTTGTCATTGACGGAGAACCGTGAAATTTTTCAGGAAAAACGTATGGATATTTTTAGAGAGTTGGTTCAAAGCTTTTGGAATGAAGGTATTCAAAACAATTCTGATTTAGAAAACTTAGCTGCCCATATTCAAAACAAGTACGAGTTTAAGGATAAGGATATGTCCTTGATTAGAAATCATATGAGGATTTGCATGGGTCTAGACCCTCGGGGTGATACAGAATTTAGTAGTGAACTATCCGATATAAAATCGAAAAAGATTTCTCCCCCAATTGCTGCAAATGTTGAAAATCCCCATGAGAGCGACAAACATTGCAATGGGAGATGTAAATATGAGGACCCTATATATAGAAGAAATAATGAGCCTATCATCATTGATAATAAATGCCTAAGTTGTGGCTATGGCGTTTCCCAATGGGATTTTGGAGCTATAGCGGATAAAATCGAATTCATTCCCCTCATTGATCTATTAAAGGATAAAAATACACCTGTCTATGCCGCTGTAGCACCGGCAATAGTCGGTCAATTCGGTGATGATCTTAGTATGGGTCAGTTAAGAACAGCCCTAAAGTTAATGGGCTTTACTGATATGGTTGAAGTAGCTCTATTTGCAGATATTTTAACTATAAAAGAAGCCTTTGAGTTTAATAAACTAGTAAAAAGCAAAGAAGATTTCTTTTTAACCAGCTGTTGTTGCCCTGTTTGGTTTAATATGGTAAAAAAAAGCTATCCTGATCTTTACAAAAAAATGTCTCCCTCGGTATCCCCTATGATTGCCTCTGGAAGAGTTTTAAAAAGTCTATATCGAAATGCCAAGGTTGTATTTATTTCCCCCTGTATAGCTAAAAAAGGAGAGGTAAAAGAACCGGATTTGGAAGGTGCTATCGATTTTGTCATTAATTTTAGAGAACTAAAAGAAGTATTTGAAGCTTTAAAAATAAATTTAAAGGATTTGGTCCCAGACGATATTGACCAAGCTTCTTTAGGGGGAAGACTTTATGCTAGAACTGGCGGGGTAAGTTTTGCTGTTAAAACCGCCGTTAATCGCCTTGAACCTACAAGAGTCATAAAACTAAGAGCAAAAAAAGTGGATGGAGTAAAGGAATGTAAAAATATACTGGAGGATCTTCGCAATGGTAAAGACGTAGATGCTAACTTTATTGAAGGCATGGGCTGTGCTGGTGGTTGCGTCGGTGGTCCAAGAACAAACATTGATGTAGATGTTGCCACAAAGAATGTGAATGAATTTGGAGAGGAATCCTATATATTAACTCCTTTTGATAATAAAAATATTATGAAGATATTGGAGAACTTTGGCATATCTGATCTAGAGGGTATAATGGAAAATGAGATGATGGTAAAATTGTTAACAAGGGAGTAAATCAAAAATTCTCATTTTATTAGGGGATAAATTTCTAGATTTTTATCCCCTCTATCTTTGTACAATAAAAATTCAACAAAACCTCTTGAATTTTTATTCATATTGAGAACTGGCTTATTATTACTCCTGGGAATTGATATTCTTAACAGGCAATGATCTCCTTAATTTGAAACTCCCTTCCCCCAAGTAAATCCCATTCTTTACTACCACAATCAGGACAAATTCCTTTATTGTCAAGATAATTAAACACACTCCTGCAATCACTACATAAGCAATTTCCTGGCAATATCTCCATTTTTAATTTAGTATTCTGTAACATAGTACCATCTACAGCGGCTGGATAGCAGGCTTTGGCATATCTAGGGATTACAGAGGATAATTCTCCAATTTGTAATACCAGTGTCTCTATTTGAGTAAGATCATTTTTCCTTGCAAAATTCTCCACAGTTTGTACGACATTCATCATAATTCCTAATTCATGCAAATAAACCTCACCTCTATTTCCTATACTAAATAATAGGGGCAGGTTTTCCCCTGCCCTAATTTTTTCTAGATACTCTACTGATTTTGCTCTTTTATTTTGAGCTCTTGAAGGTCTTTTTAATGCTATGGGCAATCATTCTTCCCTGTCGCTTAACCATGTTTTTAACAACTATGGGCTTCAGATCCTCAAAGGAAGCATTTTCTTCATCATATTTTCTGACAAGGGATATGGCATCAAATTTACATCTCGTTGTACAAGCACCACAGCCTACACACATATATTGATCTACAACAGTTGCGCCGCAGCCTAGACATCGCTCTGTTTCCTTCTTCACTTGATCTTTCGTCAAAGTAGATCGTAGATCTTCAAAGGATTTTTTGGCCTTTGCTCCCTCTACAGATTCTGTTCTTTGTCTTGGAATATGATCATAGCCTTCTAGCCTTAAATTTTCCTTATCAAAGGCCTTAAATTCTTTTCGATTCCTGCCAATCAGTAAATCCTGTCCTGGATGGACAAAGCGGTGTATTGAAATAGCAGCTTCTTTGCCTAGGGCGATAGCGTCTATTGCAAATTTAGGTCCAGTGGCTGCATCTCCACCAGCAAATATATCTGGTTCTCCAGTCTGTAGTGTATGGGGGTCTACCTTTATCATATTATTTGGATTTACCTCTGCCCTTGACCCCTCCAATAGTCCACCCCAATCTATTCCCTGACCAATGGAAAGTAATATCTTATCTGCTTTTACAACCTTGGTTTGACTTTCATCAAACTTTGGAGTAAACCTTCTATTTTCATCAAAAGTAGAAATACATCTTTTAAATTCCATGCCTACAACCTGGCCGTTTTCTGAGAGAATACGCTTTGGTCCCCATGAATTATGGATCCTTATATCCTCTGCTATCGCCTCATCAACCTCTTCTCCAAGGGCAGGCATTTCCTCTCTATTTTCTAGACAGTACATTTCAACCTTTGAGGCACCAGTTCTCGTAGCTGTTCTAGCCACATCTATTGCAACATTTCCTCCCCCGATTACTAGGACCTCTCCATTGATGTCTACATTATTTCCTAGACTAACATCTAAGAGAAAGTCTACCCCTGAAATAACTCCCTTTACCTTTTCTTCCTCAATACCTAATTTTCTACCTTTTTGAGCACCAATAGCAAGATAAAAAGCCTCATAGCCTTGTTGTCTTAATTGGTCTAAAGTAATATCCTTTCCTACTTCTACTCCAGTTCTAAATTTAACCCCTAACTCCTTTAATATATTAATCTCCGCATTTACCACATCTTTTTCCAAACGATAGGAAGGGATTCCAAGGGTTAACATACCTCCAAGGGCTTTGTGCTTTTCAAATACCGTTACATCATAGCCATCTATTGATAAATAGTATGCACAGGAAAGTCCTGAAGGTCCAGCACCTACAATGGCAATTTTGTTTTTATAATCATGCCTCTTTTTCGGTATATATCGAATATCCCCATATAAATCCTGTTGTGCGATAAACTTTTTAATTTCATCAATAGCAATTGGTTCATCTACATCGCCTCTAGTACATACAGATTCACAAGATCTAGGACATATTCGTCCACATACTGCTGGAAAAGGATTTTCCTTTTTAATCAGTTCCAAAGCTTCTGCATATCTTCCTTGGGAAGCCAGTTTAATATAGCCTTGAATAGGAATATGGGCTGGACATTGGGTTATGCAAGGACTTGTTCCACTATCCAAAACGTTTTTTCTATTTATACGATAGTCAGGATTCCATTTCTCTGGTCCCCATTTTGAATTAGATGGTAAGTCCATCCTTGTCTCAATAACTTGTGCTTCTTCACATAGTTTTTGTCCTAATTTCAGGGCATTAACCGGACATATTTCTACACACTCTCCGCAAGCCACACATTTTTCTACATCCACTTGTGAAACATAATTTGAACGTACCATATCATTGTTCAAAAACATATTAGCTGTTCTTAAAGAGAAACAGCTACATCCACAGCAATTACAGATTGCGTGGGTTTTTCCTACACCATCTACATTAGGTATTTGATGCATTAGTCCATTTTCCTCAGCTTTACTTATAATTTCAAAGGCTTCTTCTCGAGTAATCGCTCTTCCTCTCCCGGTACGAATATAGTATTCAGCGGCATGGTCTAATTGGATACACATCTCTTCCTTTAAATGCCCACAGCCTTCACCCATAATTTCTCTAGATGTACGGCAAGCACAATCGGAAACCGAGAATACCTTGCTTTCATTTAGATATTTTGAAACTTCTTCATAGGAAGCCCTTCTCGTCTCCCCATCAATTGCTGTTTCAATAGGAATAACTCTCATAAGTCCTTTGCCCACAGGGAAAGCACCTGCTGTCTTAGATCCTCTTACTCTTCCATAGGCTTCAAAAGCTTCTGCAATTTGGGGATACTTTTTAACGTTTTCTAGATTATTCGCCATCATTTCCATAACCCCTGGCACCCAAGTATCAAACCAGTATTTATCAACGTCATCCCTTTTATTCACAAAACATACCCCTGCCTCTGCCAATTCCCACAAAACTTTTTCAGCGTCTTCTATAGATCGATCACATAATTTAGCTATTTCTTCTGCACTCTTAGGATTGCGGAATTCTAAACAAAGCCCAATCTCTGCCATCTCATCTGTAACAACAGGTTCTAAAATCATATATTCTGGATCTTGAAAGGTATAAGATGATTTTGAACCATGTTTTTTGCCCCCAATATGATTGGCAAGTTGTAGCACTTTTTCTTTTCCCATTGATTTCCCCCCTACATGAATAGAATGATATTTAGTCTTCTTGCCATTTTTCAATTTCAGTATGAAGCCAATTTGCCCACTCCTCTATTCCTTTTCCTGTCTTTGCAGATATTGGAATAATCTCAATATCCGGATTTAGTTTTTTCGCCCGCTCCTTTACTGCCTCTATATCAAAATCAAAATAATCTAAGACATCAATCTTATTAATGAGCAATATATCTACTTGGGAAAACATTAAAGGATATTTTAAGGGCTTGTCATCCCCTTCTGGCACACTTAAAATCATAGCATTTTTAGATGCACCAGTATCAAATTCAGCGGGACATACTAAATTCCCTACATTTTCTAAAATCGCAAAATCAATCCCCTCTATTCCCAATTGGTCTATCCCTTGTTTTGTCATATCCGCATCTAAATGACACATACCTCCTGTATGTAACTGAATGACTTTTGTCCCGGTTTTATAAACGGCATTGGCATCTACATCCGAATCAATATCTGCTTCTAAAACGCCGATGTTTATTTCTTTTTGTAAAGCTTCAATAGTTCTTAAAACCGTGCTGGTCTTACCTGATCCTGGAGATGACATCAAATTTAATAAAAAAGTTTTATCCTTTTTAAGTCTTTGCCTTAAAAGCTCTGCTTGTTTATTGTTATCCTCAAATACGCTTTGCTTAATTTCTATGACCTTAAAATTTTCCATCCTTTACACCCTCCCCTTAAATTCATTGTTATTGTTTTGTCAAATCCATTGTATCGACAATAAAAAAGGCTGTCAAAGATTTGAAGGTATTGATATTCCGTGATTTGAGTATTAATTGTTTCAAGTATAGTTTACAATTAAAAAAAGTTAAAAAGAAGATTTCATAATTGCTTTAGAACTATACCCCTTCATGAATTGCGACAGTTTTCATCCCCTTAGTAACCGCATTGCGTATCTTTTATTAAAATTTTTCCTTATTTCCCTATAGAGATTAATTTCGTTATACTTCTAGATTTCATTATATTATTTGTGTAAATCTATCCTAAATGTAAAATAACCCAAAGAATTAAGCAAATCTATACTCTCATTATTTAGAGATTGATTACACGATAAATACCCCTCCCCAAGATTGGTGAGGGGTAAATTTTTTGTTTTACTGATGGGAAGTTTCAATATCAAGTATGGAAGCTTCTCCAAGGGCTTTAACCCTTTGATATTTTGGTAAATCAATATATAATTCTCCCATATAGGGATTTCTTTTTGTAGCCATCACCTTATAAATCATGTATGCAAACACGGCGATATTCGCAATTAAAGCAGCAAAACTTACTACAAAGTAAATATCAGGATTATATGTTGACATGACTTGGTACTTTCCTTGATCCTGAAAAAGTGGAAAAGTTTGTGCAAACATGCACCAAATAGCTAAGGTATGAGCTCTATGCTGAAGCCATGCGCCCTTTCCTAATGTGAAGGCACACAAGGTGGGCGCCAATAATAATGCAAAACCACAATACCATGAATGACCGGGCAAACAATTATAAGTATATGCAAAATTCCACAAATCATAGGCAATTATCCAAAACCACATCATATCCGGCCATAGCATATCCATACTTTTATCCTTGGCAGTTTTCTTTCGAATAACAATTCCAAACCATCCAGTAATGGTTATAATATTAAGTATCCCCGCAATTCCATTCATGTAATTCCATGCCCCACTCATCATGATTTCGCCTTCAAAGAATTCTTTCATAAGTCCAAGATTCCCTATTTGAAAATCACGAGCTACAGCTTCTATAATATTAATGGCAAGAATAAGCGGTGGAAAAATAAGGGCAAACTTTTTTTCTGAAAGACTCCATAAAACTTTTCCTGTATTTTTATCTCTTTTCTTATAATGTCTTATGGCCCAGAAACCAATACATCCTGCTGTAGCAGAATAAACTTTTGCCAAGTGGAACCAATCGGTATAAGTTTTTTCTTTTAAAACTGTAAACCAAAGTATAGATAAAAATATCGGTAGCAATATAAAGCTGATAAACGCACCTATTTTTGATCTTCTGGAAAATTCATTAAACAGAAATAAAACAGCAAAAACTACAAACCACATTCCCCAGGCAGAAAATAAAGTTGCTCCCTCTGCATAATTAAATGTAAACATAAAATCCCCCCTTCACAAACAATATATTGCCTGTATAGCTATAAATCATTAATTAAGGAATTTTTCCACCACCTCTCTATACTGCATAGAATAAATACCTTCTCCCATTGAAAAGTAAATATTATTGTGATAGAGTAGCTAGATACAAAATAGCTTTTAGATATTGTTATTATTATGTCAATATTATTTTAAATAAAATAGAAAAATCTGTCAAAATTTCAAAGCCTTTAAATCCCAATCCTTACACTGATTATCTTTCAAGTTATCATTACACTATTTCTTTAAACATGTCTCTTTTAACTAAACCTGCAGACGTTATATGGAAAAATAATGTTAACAAGTCTCAAAGGTAAAATAATTATCAAAATGAGTAAAATTCTTAATAGAAAGAATAAAAAATCTTCCTAAGCATCATGCTTAGGAAGATTTTACGATATATTTTGTTAAAAAAACTCCTCTAATAAATATTCCGAATACTTAATACAATTTTCTATAGAGAGCATACTCATAATTTCTCCCGCTAAAAATATATTGTTTTTTCCTTGCATAGCATCCATTTTTTCATAGAATCCTTGCTGCAAAACATGAGTATCTAAATAGGGACAATGTTTCCATTGTTTCACTTGATATAATCTTGGTTTTTTTATTTTTAATCTTGCCAGATCATCCTTTATCTTATCTAAGGGAGATGACTTATAGCTATGAAGAGGACTATATGCATAAAGAATGACCATCCCCTCTTGATGAGAAGTATTCCATCTAGAGTCCCATATGGTAATATGTCCCCGCCTACTGAGGGATAAATTTTCTAATATACAACCACAGCCCTTAGGAACATTCTCTACAATAAAAGAATATACATTAAAATTTTGATACTTTATGCTTTGTAAATAGTTCTTCATTTCTTCATCCCATAAGTCCAACTGAGAAAAGTTATCTAGTGGTGCTGTTATAATCACCTGATCAAATTGAATTTTTTCAAAGGGTGTCCTTACCCACAAGGTATCATCATCAGATAGGGTGATATCCGTCACTTTCTGCCCTAATCGAATGTCTTTAATCCTACTGCCTAAACTTTCAGCCAATATAGAAACTCCTCTTTTCCATGTATAGAATTGTGGAATTTCCATAAAAGACATTAAATGCTCATCATTCAAGATTCTGAGGACATATAAAGCAGGAACTTCCTCAATATCTCCCAGCCCAAAGATAGTAAAATAATGGAGATAGACAGTTTTTAAAACATTAAAACAATGCATATCACACCATTTAGAAAAGGGGAGCATCAGTGCAGGTTCTATATCTTTAATCTTTGGACTTTTCAGGGATTCATATCCATCCAGCACTTGAGGCAACCGTTTTAGTTCCTCTACAAATCCATGTAAATCCTTCCTAGGTATGGGCATTATTTTTTTGCCCTCAGCATTATAATTGGTCCGAGATAATTGAGGTCCGTCTGCTTTAATATTTAATCTATCCATCAATGCTGTAAGCCTTGAATAGGAAGGGAGACCAAAAATAGCTCCTAATTCATAGGATTTTCCCTTATAAGTAATTGTATGTAATTTTCCCCCTAGACGTACATCTTTTTCCAGAAGGGTCACATCATGGTATCCTTTTCTTTGAAGGCCTTCAGCCATTACTAAACCAGAAAGGCCCCCTCCTATAACTCCAATCCTACAATCTGCCTTATTCATCTCTAACACCTCGTCTTGGGGAATTAATTAAAGCCAGAAGCCAAAGAGGTAATGCATCCAAATCCGTCCCTTTTTCCATTGCTCTTTCAAGAACTATTTCAGCAGGTGTCTTGCCCGCACTTGGTCCCTGAGAAGTTTTATTGGTAAAATTGTATTCTCTTATAAAGTGATTTAATGCATTCTCCACCTTCATAAAGGAATTCAGTTTTTCATTTAAGAGAATTTTATTATAAAATTCTGTAACCAAAAACTCATTAAACTCTACTATATCATCAAATACTTCTGACTCTTCATAAGGAATAAATAGATGATGAATATTATAGGCATCAATAATTTTGTTATATTTATCTCCCTTGACAAAGTATGGTAAGAATTCTCTTTCTTTTGCAGTAATCAGATTTTTTATATCTAAATTGAAAGTTTCTAATAAATAGGCTAATTTTTGTTCAAAATATTCCCAAATACCGATATCATGTTTTTTATTATATAACTTTATCTCGCCCCATTTTGAATAGGTGTCGTAAAAACAATACTGATAGATCTTGCCAATGCCCTCAAAAGTTCCTATATAATCAATTCTTTGAATGACCAAGTAGCCTGGATATGCCTCTTTTGGATCAATAAGATGAAGTGCTGCTTTTTCTTTTCTCCCCTTGATACCCCTAGGAGGTATTTTATACTTAGAATATTCTACGCGTTGTTTTTTTCGGGTTAAATTATTTCGTTTCAATACATTGTAAATCCCTGTTTCTCCAACATCAATCCCCTCAGACTTTAATTCATAGTAAATTCTTCTTGGGCCATCCCCAGGGTACTTTATCACATATTTCAATATTTCATGTTCAATAGCCTTGCTAATCTTATTTGGCATTTTAGGCTTTTTCGGCACCTTATTTTCCAACCCAGCAATACCAAACCTTTGGTATGCAGTTTCCCAATTATAAAAGGTAGTTCTGGAAATTCCAAACAACTCACACACTTCAGAAACATTCTTAACTTTTAAGGCATGTTGTAATATTCTATATTTTGTATAGGCATTAAATCCCTGGAATTTCATCACCATGTACCTACCTCTCAAACCAATTCTATGCATATATCATTATATAATAGATTGGATTAATATGTAAAATATTGCTAGGTATTTGTTTAATAACAAATAGACAATGGCCTTAACCCTGGGGCTGATTGACTGAATTAGCACTAGAAATAGCATTGGCAAAGATAAGCAGGCGTGTCCTATGGCAAATTTATAAACTCTCAGCCGAAAAACTGCGGCAAACCGGATTTTAATTCGCACAATGATTAAATAATAAAAGACTTCAGAGTGACCTATTATTTTTTATTTCCTAAGTCACTCTGAAGTATTTTATTAATGAGCAATATCCATTTTAAAATAAAAGAATCCTACTTTGAAAGCTTATCAATAATTTGCATAATTTCTTGGACTTTCTGATGGGAATCTCCCTTTTCAAAAGCTTCTTCTACGCAGCTCCCCAGGTGTGCATGAAGCACATCTTTGTTGATGTTTCGCAAAATAGCTATTGTTGCCATAAGCTGATTGGATATGTCGACACAATACCGGTCATCAGCAACCATCTTAAGAATGCCATCAAGCTGTCCTCTAGCAGTTTTTAAAAGACGTGTTACTTTCTCCTTTTCTGCCTTCATCTTTCTTGCCTCCTAATAAAAAACTTTCCAAACACTTGTATACAACCTACATACTTCTAGCTATTAAATAGACCACCTAGGATAGAGTGTAGCTTTAACAACGTACTCTTTTAATGTTTATCCTTTATCTCTTAAACTTTTTATCGTATTTGCATTATAGAACTTCTATTTTTACAACTTCATATCCTACATCCTCAATAGTATATTTGATCTCTTCATCACTAATATCAACGGATGCTTCAAGGACAGCTGTTTTTGCACTTAAATCTACATCTACATTTGTTACTCCACTAAGTTCCCCTAATGCCTCCTTCACATGATTAACACAGTGTCCACAGCTCATACCTTCAATTAATATTTTCTTTGTCATTTTATTTTCCTCCATTTATATTATATTTTTTTATCCTTATCTAATAGGTTTAAATCTCTTTAACCTTAAAGCATTTGTTAATACCGATACAGAGCTAAGGCTCATTGCAGCTCCTGCGATCATAGGGTTTAGTAATGGTCCCCCAAAAATGTGTAGAATTCCCATTGCTACGGGTATTCCCACTGTGTTGTATCCAAATGCCCAGAACAAGTTTTCCTTAATATTTTTTATTGTACTTTTACTCAATTGTATTGCTGTTGGAACATCCATTAAATCACTTCTCATGAGAACAATATCTGCTGATTCCATTGCAACGTCTGTTCCAGACCCTATTGCTATACCTATATCTGCTTGAGCTAGTGCTGGTGCATCATTGATACCATCCCCAACCATAGCTACCTTTCTGCCTTCAGCTTGAAGTTTTTTAACTTCATTTGCTTTATCCTGTGGAAGTACTTCAGCAAGTATTCTATCTATTCCCACTTGTTTAGCAATAGCTTCCGCTGTTCTCTTATTATCTCCAGTAATCATAGCTACTTCAATTCCCATTTCATGGAGCTTATCTATGGCCTTCTTACTATTTTCTTTCACTATATCAGCAACAGCTATAATACCAGATATCTTATTCTCTATAGCTATATACATTGGCGTTTTACCCTCACCTGCTAACTTATCAGATACTTCTTCCAAGCTTGCTAAAGAAATATTGCTTTCAATCATAAGTTTTCTGTTTCCAAGTAAAATATTTTTTTCATCTATTTTAACTTCAATGCCGTGTCCTGGGATAGCTTTAAAGAAATCCAGTTTTTTAAATTCCAATCCTTTTTCCACAGCATCTTTAACAATGGATTCACCAAGTGGATGTTCAGATCCTTTTTCTGCTGATGCAGCTAACTCTAATAATTCATCCTCGGTAATGCCCTCTGTCACAACGATATCTGTAACCTTTGGTTTTCCTTCTGTGATCGTACCCGTCTTATCAAATACGATAGTCTGTATCTTATGAGCAGCCTCTAAAGCTACACCACTTTTTATTAAAACACCGTGTTCTGCTCCTTTGCCTGTACCTACCATTATTGCTGTTGGTGTTGCCAAGCCTAGGGCACAAGGGCAAGCAATTACCAAAACAGATATAAATATGGTAAGAGAGAATATTCCTGATTCTCCCCCTAGGAAGTACCATCCTAAACCGGATAATACCGCTAAGGATATAACGATTGGAACAAAGTAACCAGAAACAACATCTGCAAGCTTTGCAATCGGGGCCTTGGAACCTTGAGCATCTTCCACGAGCTTAATAATTTGAGCAAGGGCTGTATCTTTACCAACTTTGGTAGCTTTATATTTTATCCTTCCGTTTTTATTTATGCTTGCACCAATAATTTTATCTCCAATATTTTTTTCTATGGGAATACTTTCCCCTGTAAGCATGGATTCATCTACTGAAGTAGTCCCTTCTACTACCTCCCCATCTACAGGCATCTTTTCCCCTGGCTTAACCACTATAATATCTCCTACCTCTACATCTTCAATAGGAATTGTTACTTCTTTTTCATCTCTTATTATCATAGCTGTTTTAGGAGCAAGACCTACAAGTTTTTTAATTGCCTCTGAAGTTTTTCCCTTAGAAACAGATTCTAAATATTTCCCTAAAAGTATTAGAGTAATAATGACTGCTGCTGATTCAAAGTATAAATCATGGGCATATTCATGGTGACCACCAGCGATCTTCACTGTGGCAAATATTCCATAAAGTACAGCAGCTGCTGTGCCTATTGCAATAAGTGAATCCATGTTAGGACTTCTCCTTATCAATGCTTTAAACCCGACTGTATAAAATCTATTCCCAGCAATTACCACAGGTATAGTTAGAAGTAGCTGAGCTACTGCAAAGGCCATAGGATTTATCATTGGGTTAATAAAATCTGGTAGAGGCATTCCGATCATATGTCCCATGGAAATATAAAGTAGTGGCACTGTAAATATAGCAGATATAATGAATTTTTGCCATAACAGTTTCATTTCTTGTTCTTTTCTCTCTTTGTCTGTATCCACAGTGACTTCTTCTTCCATCACTTTATAGCCAGCCTTTTCTACTGCCTTCTTTATATCACCAACCCTTACCTTTGAGGGTTCATAATTTAGAACTAATTTTTCTGTTGCATAATTCACATTGGCTTCATTAACTCCATCAAGCTTTCTAGTTGCTCTTTCTACAGCTTTTGCACAGGCTGCACAGGTCATCCCTTCTATTTTCAATATTTTACTTGTGGATTCAGTGATGGCTTTATATCCAGCTTTCTCAACTGCTGCCTGAATATCCCCTATAGAAAGTTTTTCTTCATCAAAGTTTATATTTAGCTTTTCTGTGGCATAATTCACATTGGCTTCTGTTACACCTTGCAGTTTTTTCGTTGCTCGTTCAACTGCCTTTGCACAAGAAGCACAGGTCATCCCTTCTATTTTTAATGACTTTGTTACCATATGTTTTCCCTCCTTATATAATCATATAATCAGAAAATAATAAATCTAATAATTATTTTCGATAGCCATCCATAGTCTTACATGCATTTTTATCTCTTCTAATCCACCCCACCCCGGTGGGGGTATATTCATAATATACATCCCATAAACGAAATTGTCAACCCTTTCCTATAAAAACAATTAATTTTTTCTTTTTAAATTAGTCAATTTTACATTCAGCGTCTGTGTCCCCTAAAAATGCAACAATAGGCTTCTTCCTTCATTTCTTTATCCGTTATTATTCATGTCACAATTAAAATACCCGAAATTTGAAAAAAAAATCCCCAAACCATAAGTTTGGGGAAACTGAGACAAGGGGAGGGGGTGGGACCAATAGGCAAAACCATACCCTATATATCAAATTTCAAATGTATTTCACTGATAAATCATTTAATTCTGCTATTATCTTTTCATTATCCATTTTTACTGCTATCGGTAAAAATATTTCCAATGTTTCTTTTGCCTTCTCTTTCCAACGACTTTCATCCATAAACTCAATTGTTCTCATATTATGAAGCCTTTCAGCTAATTTAACCATTATTACATCTTCATCCGTTATATCACTCTTTCGGTTAAATTCTGTTACCCCCTTAATAATATCTACAATTCTGCTGGAAAACTCCTTCCTCACTTCTTCTAGAGATATATTTGCTTTTTTTAAAAGAATATCATGTAGCAATCCGGCTATGACTGTATCCTCACTTGCTTCCATTTCTGCTAATAGAATAGCAACATTCATCGGATGGGTTATATAATCATCCTCTGAATATCTCTTTTCTCCACTATATGCTATGCAGGCTAATTCATATGCTTTCTTAATTTTTTCATGATCATATTCTATCATGTTCTCATTTACAGTCCTTATCAAGAGATCATACAATTCCTCTTTTGTGGCGTGAATAGCTGTAGATTTCATAAACACATGACTCATATCACAATTACCTCCTAAACAATTAATTTGAAAGCTAAATGCTCTTAAAAGTGTTGGTGAAAAACCAAATTTATTTTTAAATGCCTTTGTAAAACCACTATGTGACTGATAGCCATAATTTAATGCAATATCAATTATTTTCTTTCCATCTGCTATTTCTTCTGAGGCCTTAATCAATCTTTGGTCCTTTACATATTCCATAATTGATAATCCCATTTGCTTTTTAAACATCCTTGAAAAATAATATAATGAATATCCTGCATTTTGGGCAACATCCTCCGCTATTATAGGTTTGTTAATATTTCTTTCAATGTATTTTAGGCTATCAAATACAATAGTTTTTAATTCCACTTTCTTCACCTTCTTTATTCCACGTGGTAATTATAATATATCCATTTATTCAATAAGTTTCTTTTCCATTCTTGCTGTCTTTAGCATATAAATCATTTTGATGTTTTTCACTCTTTTCATTCATCTAAAATTATTTCTTTTTTTACTAATGGTGAAAGAACATTCGATATTTTTATTTTTCAGGTACACCAAACGACTTCCTACACTCCTACGGAGCGTGGATTATTTTTTAGAACATTTAAGTATATACTAAAGTCGAGGTGAACACAATGAATATAAAGAAAAAGAAAGAACTCTTGGAAATTTATAAAAACAGGCACCCGGAAATGGGTGTAATTTCTTACTGCTGTAAAGAAACAGGAGAAGTATTCTTAGGTATTTCCAAAGATACAAAAGCAGACTTTAACAGCACTAATGTAAAATTGAGGGCCAACTGGCATCCCAATAAACAATTACAGGCACTTTGGAACAAATATGGTTCAGAAAGCTTTGAACTATCGGTTATAAAAGTGTTGAAGTATGATGACCCAAAGAAAGATCATACAGCAAAATTAGAAAGTTTAAGAGAGCAGTGTCTCGCTGCTGATCCGAATGCAAGGAGGATATGGCGATGAATGAGAAAATAGTTATGGTATCAAATGGTTATGACCGTGTAGATGGTAGAAACGCCTATCAATCGGATATCAAACGCTTAACCCTGGGTGTGCCCATGCTGGAAGAAAATAAAAAAATGCAGATTGCTGTACAAATTTGGAAAAGAGGTAAAGACGACAAATTGATTTTGGCGCAGGAGCTACCTGTCCATCAAGTATTTGACCTAATCATCTTTTTGTCTAGGACATTACTTTATTTTAAGGAAGCTTACCGTCTTCCACTTTTATATGACCCGGAAAACCCCACCGTAGAACGTATTGGCGTGCAAGGTGATGTATTGCCTGTAGAGGTTTGTATTGACAATCAAAATATCCATGAAGACATCAAAGCCTTTGCCCAGAGTCTAAATGATTTAGGAGAGTTAATCGGGGGACGCCAACGGGTACTTCACCGTATTTTAGAAGAATTGGAGTGTTATTAAGATGAAAAAGACCAGAATTCTGTCACCCGACAGACAATTGACAGCAGAGGAACAATCCCTTATCTGGCAAAAACCATCCTCGCATATTGAAAGTGAAACAGAAAAACGTATATATCAAGAAGTCGTAAGAAATTGGAATCGTGGTGAAATGAAAATCAGTACAATTTTGTTAGAGGGCGATGCAGGTTCGGGAAAAACTCAGCTTGCTAAAGCCCTCTCTGCTGATTTTAATCTCCCTTATACAAAAGTAACTTGCTTTGCTGATATGGATAAATCTGATGTGCTAGGTTCTATTCTTCCAGTACTCTCTGAAAAAGACGATAAATCAGGCACGATTGAATATCAGTATTATCCGTCAGAAATTGTCCGTGCTTATGAAAATGGATGGCTCTTGGAAATTCAGGAACCGACAGTTATTCGAGACGCCGCTGTTTTAATGGCTCTGAATTCCGCATTAGAACCGGACGGCAGCCTAAACTTACCTACCCGTATTGTACACCGTCATCCGGATTTTATTGCTATTATTACAACAAACCGTGGCTACAATGGTTATCGGCCTTTAAATGAGGCTTTACGTGACCGAGTTCAGCATGCCGAAAAATTAGATTTACCACCTAAAGCCGTTATGATGGAACGAGCTGAAGCTAAGACCGGCTATCATTCTAAAAATGTTCTTTCTCTTTTAGCTGAAACCATTATCTTGCTAGATGAAACAGCTCGGGCTAATGCAATCAAAGGTGTGGCCGGGATGCGATCCTATATCTTTTGGGTTGATGCTGCTCAAAGTGGTGCATCAATAGAGCATACTCTATATCATAAAGTACTTTACAAAATTACCACTGACCCACAGGAACTTGCTATTTTAGAACAGGCACTAGCAAGCCATGGCTTGACAGACAAGCTTGCAGAATTGGATACTGTCTGTCATTCTGATCATTCTCATTCAGATGAAGAGAATCTAGAAGTTATTGAACTTCATATTTCAGAGAACGGTGAATACTCTGCAGAAACAAATAAAAAGGATAAAAATGCAATCCGTTTAAGAAAATCGGCAGACAGCGAGGGGCATTCGAATACGAGTAGTGATGAAAATACCGATGTTTCAAGCAATGATAATGGAGAAAATGGCACTCCATTTTATCACGAACTAGATAAACCCACTACAAATGAACAAAAAAGAGAATTTCGTAAACAATTAAACAAAGAAGCTCGACAAAGTGTTCAAGGCAGCTGTCATGAAGCAGTTAAGCTTATTGTCCACCGTCCAGAAGCTACCGCTCAAGATAGGGAAGAATATCACAACACGGCTGCCCTCTTGCTGCCAGTCATTCGGGAACTCATTCGCAAAACAGATCCACTTTTAGAGCATGAGGTTTCCTCTGAATTTGCTAAATCTCAGCTTTATGGCACGCAATTTCGTGCGGACCAAGCTGCTTCTTTAGATTTCCGCGTATTTGCTCGTAAGCGCCCACCTGCTGAAGAACCCTCTCTTGCAGTTGCTCTCAGAATTGACGAATCTGCATCTATGTCAGCCTTTGGGCGCTTAGATGCTGCAAAACAGGCTGCCATCGCTTTATATGAATTTTGCACTGGGTGTGGTATTCCTATAATGGTTTACGGGGATACAGCAGACCGCTCTAAGCTGGAACAAATGTCCATTTATGCCTATGTAGACTTTGAAAGTAAAAACGCAGACGAAAAATATGCTCTCATGAATATCCAGGCTCGCAGCAATAACCGAGATGGTATGGCATTACGTATTCTTTCTGATCGATTGCTTAATGCCCCCCAAAAAACAAAATTAATAATCAGCATCAGTGACGGGCAGCCTAAGGCTATGCCTGATTACACAGGTGAAAAAGCAGCGTATGATATGAAAGACACTTTACAGGAATTTAGGCGTAAAGGCATCCAATTTCTTGCGGCAGCTATTGGACAAGATAAAGAGGCTATCCGTGAACTGTATGGAGCTGAAAACACATTGGATATAACCGAGTTAAAGCAGCTCCCAGCAAGATTGGTACAAATCATCACAAGGTTTCTTTAAATATGTTATACTGAGCAGAAATGGAGGTGAAGATATGGATTGTGTAAAAATAGGGAAATTAATTGCCAAGCTGCGGAAGGAAAAAAAACTTACACAGAAAAATATTGCAGATGCATTGGGTATTCAAAGTAAAACCGTTTCCAAGTGGGAATGTGGTTTAGGGTGTCCTGACCTATCGCTGTGGCCAGAACTATCTGCCATTTTAGGTGTAGATATGGTACAGATGATGCAGGGTGAAATTACGCCAAACCATCCGGACAGCGGAAATATTGATAAAATCCGTTTTTATGTCTGTCCTTCCTGTGGGAATATTCTGGTTAGCACAGGAAGTGCCTCCATCTTCTGTTGCGGAAGAAAATTGGAGCATATCTTGCCTATGGATACACTTACTGTACCCAAAATCACAGTGGAAGAAATGGACACCGATTACTTTGTTACCATTGATCACCCTATGACCAAAGAACACTATCTTTCTTTTGCAGCATGGGTTAAAAACGATCGAGTATTTCTGAATCGATTGTATCCAGAGCAAAGCCCAACTTGTAGGTTTCCAATAACTGCTGGAGGTAAACTCTATTTTTATTGTATTAAACATGGTTTATCGATATACTCAAATGATTTATCCTGAAAAAGAGTAGGCTGAATCTGTCTACAAGACGGATCCAGCCTACTTAACAAATTGAATTTTATTCTTCAATCCCTTCTCCATGTACCCAAACTCTGCCACCATCTGGACACTTTACATCAAACTGCGGTGAAGGAATTTCTTCATACTCCAAATCTGCTTATGCTCTTTGTGCTGCATATTTTAAATCTTGAGAAATGCTTTTCCATTTCCCCGTCCTATATTCTTTATATGAAATAATAAAGTTTACCAGCCAACCAACTGGAACGGCATACCATACCATAGCAATACCAAAGCGTGGTGCAAATATTACTGCAACACAAACACGAATAGCAAGATTAGCCAAATTGGCTATGGTAAACATCTTCATATCGCCAGCTCCTCTGAGCAAGCCATCTATAACCATCTTTATCCCAATTAACACAAAAAACCATCCCATAAATTTCAAGAAATTTGAACCTGTTTCAAGGGCAAGTTGTGTACCAGCACTTCCTAAAAACATTAAAATAATATCTGCATAAAATAATTCCAGCACTACGCAAATTAAAACTGCAAAAACCCCGGCTAGCTTATTTCCTACACGATACCCTTCTTGTACTCGTTCATATTTTCCTGCTCCAATGTTTTGGGCAGTATAAGCTGAAATAGCATTTCCCATGGCCATCATAGGAACTATGCAAATGCTTTCTACACGCATTGCAGCTGAAAAACCTGCTAGCATTTCTGTTCCAAAACTATTTACAACAGACTGAACAAACATCATGCCAATAGAAACAGTAGACTGCTGCAAAATAGAGGGAATGGCAATTCTAGCCATACTTTTTAATTCCTCTCCATCAAAAACTTCTGTTTTTTCTGTAGAATATGCAGCCATTTCTCGTAAAAATAATACAAAAGAGATAAGAGCAGAAATGCCCTGGGCAATTAGTGTTGCCCAAGCAACACCTGCTACTCCTAAGTGCAAAGAATACACCATGTATATATCCAATAAAATATTTAATACCGATGAAAAAATTAGTAGATATAAGGGGATACGTGAGCGACCAATTGCATTAAACATAGCCGAAAGCACATTATACATAAAAAGAAAGGGAAGTCCAAAAAAATAAATATTTAAATAGACCACTGCCATGTCCATAATATTCTCCGGAGTATTTAACACCTCCATAATCTGCCTGCCAGCCACTAATCCAATAATTCCTAATGCTATGCCTATGGCAAGAAAAGACAACAAAGCAGTATAGACTGACTTCTTCATTTTCTGATATTCTCTGGCGCCAAAGTAGCGACTGGTAACAACGGAAGCTCCTATGCCACCACCAATTGCAATACATATAAATACATTCGTCAAAGAGTATGAAGCACCAACAGCCGCCAATGCATTTTCACTAACAAATCGACCGACAACTACTGAGTCAGCCATTGTATAAAACTGCTGAAATAGATTTCCTATAATCATGGGTAGAGCAAAAACAAATAATGCTTTTAAAGGTTTTTCGTGTATCAAGTATTCTTTATGCATATCAAATTCTCCTCATGTCAAAAGTTATTTACTTGAGATATAAATCTCTTCACTTCACTATAAAGTTTCTCAACTATACTCTAGCATTCTAAAAGGGAAAACCTAAAAACATGGCTTTCCCTAAAATATTTATAAAAATTTAAACTGTAATCCAACTACAGAACTTCCTAGTCCCATAGGTAGTCCTTCTGATTTTTTATAAATTGATCTAGTCCCGTTTCCGAGGTTAACTTTTCAAGATGATTAAATATCTTTTCTGCATCCCAATTCCACCATTGAAGTTTTAGCAAAAACTCAACCTTTTCATCATTAAATCGTTTCTTGATAAATTTAGCTGGATTCCCACCATATATTGTATAGGGTTCAATATTTTTTACTACCGTTGAATTAGCAGCAATAATTGCACCATCCCCCACCTTAACACCTGGCATAATGGTTACATTTTGACCAATCCAAACATCATTACCTATTACCGTATCGCCCTTGAAAGGCAATTGATCTATGCTTGGAGTGATCTTTTCCCACCCGCCTTCAAAGATATTAAAGGGATAGGTTGTAATTCCATCCATTTTGTGATTTGCACCGTTCATGACAAATTTGATCCCTTCTGCAATAGCACAAAATTTACCTATTATCAACCTATCCCCCAGAAATTCGTAATGGTACTCTATATGATCATAAAATTTTTCAGGGGACTTTTTAGTATCACTATAATAAGTGTATTCTCCAATCTCTACATTAGGTTGTTTAGGTAGATTGCTTATATAGCAAACTGTCTTTAGGTTTTCATTTGGATAAAGCTTATTCTTGTCTGGTCCAATCATCGAATGCTCCCTCCTTCCTTTTCAACTCTTATAATCCTAGATAAATTAGTTTATTGGATTAAGTTCAATCTCTTATCCTGGATTTCATAAATTCTATCCGCTACATTATCAAGAAACCGTTTGTCATGGGTGATAAACACAATGGTTCCAGCATATTCCCTCATCATTATTTCCAAAGCCTCTAAACTTGGTAGGTCAAGGAAGTTGCTCGGTTCATCCATTAATAGAACATTATATCTCCCCATGAGCATTTTAGCCAGCAATAATTTAATCATTTCGCCACCGCTTAAAACAGATAAGCTCTTGATAATATCCTTGTGCTCAAAGCCCATAGAGGCCAGGACTGAACGAATTTCCGATACATTATAATCACAATTCTCCTGCATAAATTCCATAACCTTTTGATTATGGTTATACTTATAGCCATTTTGAGCGAAGTAACCTATTTTAGCCTTAGGAGAAATTAAAATACCCTCTTCACCATTTAAGATCATCTGAATTAAAGTTGTTTTCCCCGTACCATTTCCACCGGTCAGTGCCACCTTTGCTCCAAGAGGAATGCGAAAAGATGTGCTTTCAAATAAAACCTTATCTCCAAATTTTTTATTAATTTCAGTACCCATAATCGGATAAGGGTTATGGAGTTCCAATGCTTTACTTTGCCTAAAGTGGATCCTAGGAATATTTTTCGGAGCTTCCCGATTTTCCAAAGCTGCCATTCTGTGTTCTATAGATTTGGCAGCATTATGCATCTTTTTTTGCTTACTCCCTATTGTTTTTTGATGAGCCAAACGCCCACCACTTTTAGACTTATTTTTCTTAGCGGCCCCCTTGGCTTTTTGATCTATTTTATGTGCCTGACTCCGTTTTTCTTCTGCGGCTTTTTCCAACCGTTTTCTTTCAGTAATAAATTGTTGATATTTTAAAGCTTGGTTTCTATGCTTTTCCTCTTTTTGTCTAAGATAATCGGAATAGTTTCCCCAATACTCGGTGATTTTTCCCTCTTTTAATTCCCATATTTTATCTACTACCTCATCAAGGAAATAACGATCATGGCTAATAACTAGCAATGCACCAGAAAAATATTTTAGCTGTCCAATTAAAAAATCCACTCCTTCACGATCTAAATGGCTAGTGGGTTCATCTGCCAAAATACCATGTGCTTGTTTGGAAAGAGCCTGTGCTATTTTTAATCTTGTTTCCTCTCCCCCGCTCATCGTCTGTGCTTCTAACTGATTAACACCAAGTTTGCCTATAAGAGCAAAATCTTTTTCTTTCTGTAAACTTACTTCGTCTACCTGGGGGATATAGGTAAATTCTCCAAATCGATTTACCTCACACCCTGGTGGAGTTAATTCCCCCAAAAGCACCTTTAATAGTGTACTTTTACCTGCACCATTTGCTCCTACTAGACCAATACGGTCATAGTCATATATTTCTAATTCCTCTATATCTAAAATATCACATCCTGTGTATTCAACACAAATATTCTTTCCTTTTATTAATAATTCCATTTTTATTCCTCCTGTCTAGAATCCCATGGCTTTCATTTACCTACTCACAGGGAAAACCCTGCGATTTAAGCAGGAAGGATTACATAAATATATAATACATATAAATATACCTCCTAAATTTTTTATAGCTTTATTTTATTTGCTATCTAAAGCTCTAACAACTAAAACCAGCGGACAAATCATCGCAATGCCCATAACTAAGATTCCTGATATTAAGAACCAATTATTTACACCAATCCTATCTGCAAATAGCCCCGATAGAATTAAGCCAATCGGCATAGCAAAGGACATAATGCTTCCTGTAAGGGAAAATACACGTCCTAAATATTCTGGTTTAATTTTTTCCTGAAAAAGAGCGGTTTGAACACCACTGTAGAATGGAACAGTAAGCCCCATAATTGCACAGCAAATTGCAAATAGGACAAATCCACTTGGGGGAAGTAATCCTGAAATAGTTAAACTAACTCCCATCATAAAAATAGATGCTGTTATTAATATAATCCGTTTTTTAAACTTACCAAATAAACCTAATAGCATGCCCCCTATTAACATACCAGATGCATAGGCAATTTCTGTAATAGAAACATGCATGGGTGTTCCTGCAAAGTATTCCATGCTAATCAAAGGGTATAGTGCATTGATTGGCATATAAACAAACATATATAGAGTGCCTATGAGGAGTAAGGTAAATAATCCCTTGTTCTCTCTTAACGTACTGAACCCTTCCTTCATCTCCTTCATAAAATTTCTCTCTACGCTTTGCTCCTCTATACTAAGTTTAGGAATGGGTACTAACGCTACCGCAATACAAGCAATTATAGCCCCTAGTACGTCGATGGCTATAATGGTGTTTAATTCCCAAGTTGAATATAAAAACGCCGCAGCCGCTGGGCTAAGAATATAGCTTATAGATTGCAAGGACTGGCTATAACCAGCACATTTAGTTAATTGTTCTTCTGGTACTAATAGAGGTGTGACTGCACTTAATGCCGGAGAATGGAATGCTGTCCCGATGCTACGGATAAATAATACCATCATAACCATCCAAACCGATAGTTCCATATATAATGTAATAAAAGCTAATACTGCACCGGCTGCAGCAATAATTAAATCAGCACCAATCATTATCTTTTTTCTATCATAACGATCAACTAATACACCAATAGCAGGACCAAAAACCGCATAAGGTAGAAACCCAACTAATGAAGCTATTGACAGCACCATAGCTGATCCTGTTTTTTCTGTAAGGTAAAAGATTATTGCCATTTGCAGAATAGCACTTGTAATTAGTGAAACTGCCTGTCCTATATATATTGTAAAAAATTTTTGTTTCCAATTGTGTTTTTCCATTATCATTTTCTCCTGTATTTTTCTATAGTATTTTTATAATTCATCCTTTGACTAAGGATTTAAACTCTGCCTATTTAGCAATAAAAAATGCAGGCCGAGCCACAACGTGACTTTAGCCTGCATTTATACAATATGAGGATACATTAAAGAAAGGTATAGCCAAAAAGACTATTCCCTACCCTAACCAGCATTTAATATCGTATAAATAAGCACAACAAAAAAGCCTATCATTGTGGATAGTATCTGCTCTCTTATTGCTAGCTTATCTTAAACGCATTGAAGCTGTCATAGGTTCGGTTCCTCCCGTATATTTATTTACGCTAACTTACATTTTAACATAATAAGTTAGTATAATCAATGCTGAGCATAGTAATGCTAATATAATATTGTAGATACGAAATTCCCCATACTACAAAATATATAAATATGGAAACTTTCCATTTTGAGTACTGCTCAGGTTATATTATGATTCGATATATTTTATATTAAAAAAGTCGAGCAACGCTAAAATAGCTTTGGTATTATATAAATATTGAAAGGAGGGAAGCCATGTTAAAAGAATTAAATCATGTAATTGACTATATCGAAGATCATTTAACCGATGATTTATCTTTTAAAACAATTTCTGAATATGCTGGGGTTTCTGACTACCACTTTAGAAAGATATTTTTTTATCTTTCAGGATTAACCCTTAGTGAATATATCAAAAACAGGAGATTATCAGAAGCAAGTATGGATTTGTTACATGGAGAAAGAATAACGGATGTTGCTTTGAAATACGGTTATCAATCAATAGACGGCTTTACTAGAGCATTTAAAAAGTGGAGTGGGTTTTTACCCTCAGATATAATAAAAAAAGGCATAAGTAAATCCTTTCCTAAACTTTCATTTATAATAACCGTCAAAGGAGGAAATACTATGGAATTTAGAATTGTAGACAAACCAGCTTTTAACTTAGTCGGTGTAAGTAAACGTGTCCCTATGCAATTTGAAGGTGTCAATAATGAAATTGTAAAGCTTGCAGAGAGTATAACAGAGAAACAAAAAGAAGAAATGCGTTCTCTTCAAAATATTGAACCTTATGAAATCGTCAATGCTTCTTATGAAGCTGACGCTAACTTCCTAAAAGAAGAAGGAGATTTAACTCATCTCATAGGTGTTCTAACTACTGAAAATCAATTAAGTGATCTATTAGAAAAGGTCCCAGTTGATGCATATACTTGGGCGATATTCCCAAATGAGGGGCCATTTCCTTCTACATTACAAGAAACAATGGCAAAAGTATATTCAGAGTGGATTCCTTCTTCCAATTACGAAGTCATCAATGTCCCTGCTTTCTCCTTTACTAAAATGGATAAAGACAAAGGAGATTATGCTTATAGTGAAGTTTGGATTTCTGTTCAGAAGAAATAAAAACTATAAATACACAAAAATCATTATATCTGTCAACTCACCCCTATCATCTTCGAGGTAGTTGATATGTTACCTAAACAATAAAAATAAGGGGTTCTAGGCATTGGCCTCTTCGGCAAAGCCGCCGAGAAAAAAGTTAAAAGTCTAGAACCCCTTTGTTTATGGACATTTTCAGTCCTTCTATTTTTGATATCAACACAAGCGTCTCCACGTGCATTGGAGCTTATTTATTATACCACTTTACGCTTAGCGTTAAGTGGTATAAGTTTTATCCCCCTGTTCCATATATTGTACTCCCTAAACCTTATTATCCGCCTGGTAAAGTTAGTGTTGGTCAACTTCAAATTAGTTTCATTAGTTATATCACACTAACCTATTTCTTATATGCAATTGCGTCAATTTGTACATGCAATCCATCTGGCCCACCAATATGTGCAAAATCTGTTTGTATCGTTTTTCTTTCTGGATACTGACCAGCGAACCGTTCCTTAAATACATTTTCCATGATAGGTATATTCCAAGCATCTCTTAATAATACATCTACCTTAACTATGGACTCAAAAGTCAAGCCAATCTGTTTTAGATGATTTTCCATTTTCACGTTCTTCTAGTATGCTCCCATATAAGAATAGTCTGTCTACCCAACAATTTGTCTTCCCATCTTAAATAGGATTACATCCAAAATCACTTAAAATACACTTGTATATTTTCTTTAATACCCCTAAGCTCTTGATCTATAAGTCTTTCCCCCAAAAATCTCTTTTATAGAATTATTCATCCTTTGACTTTGTCTCTAACATAAGATAATATCTTTGTTGGTCAGAATGCAAGGTGATCACCTTCTAAAGAGCCCGCTTGATATAGTAATGCCTGCAACTTAAACAGTCCATATTCCTTATCATTTATACCCTAAGTTTAATATATTTTTCAAAAAATTATCTATAGCCACAACCGGACTGGCTAAATGAATGCCCCATGTGTAAAGGATGGATAAAATAAAACCAAAACACAAAATAAAAGAAACTAATTTTAATTCTTTTTTTCTATTTTCTTTTATCAAATCGGGCACTTCTATAAACGAAATAATTAAAAAAATAAAAATCACATATAACATTTAATTTTCCTCCTGACTAAGAGGAAGTTCTTCAGGTAATTTCCTTATTTTAGCCACAATCAGTGTAATGAGTGGAAGTAAAAATTCGTATATAAGCCATTGAAATGGAGTTATATTACTACCATATTCAATATGCTGTATTATTGAGGAATACACGTTAAAAGAATAAATAATTATAATTACGCCCACTCCAATAACGAGATTTTTATAAGAATCAAGCTTAAATATTTGACTGATTGCCAAAACTGTTACATAGTAAAGGAAACAAATCTTAAAAAAATATAATATAATTAAAATGACCGCAAATAATACTTCCATTCTACTTAAAGTAGCGGATACACTTGTCAATCTAAGGGTTTCAAAAGACGGGAGGGAAAATAGTGTTATTGTATTGCCAAGAACTGCTATATCCCTTAATACAACAAGGATCATACCTATTCCCCCTATTAGAAATCCTAGGATGAAATATTTTTTTATTCCCTTATTTGGTATTTTAATATTAGGGGTAATCATTAAAAATACAACAAGTTCTCCAAAGGGGATAACGGTAATGATATGTGTTCCTTGCACATATTTAACAGTGGGCTGCCTAAATATCGGTAGAAAGTTATTGAAATCCATATGATTAAGAGTAAGAAAAATTGTGATTATTATAATAGATAAAGCTATTAATGTAAAAAACATGCTATATCTGGTCACAACCTGTATTCCGCTTTTAACCGCCCATGCACATATATACATAAAGGAAATAAGTATTACTATAGTAGGAGTATCTGGCATTATAGCCGCTCCGATAAAATCTCCCAAATCCTTTAAGTTTAAAGAAGACAAAGTTAAAAAGAAATATACATAAATACATGAAAATATTTTTCCTACCATCGGTCCGTATACCAAATCATTGATTTCTACCAGATTCTTGTTGGGAAAGTTTTTCATAAGAGCCATGTAGATCCATATAAATAATAATCCTACTAGAAACCCAAAGATAACAACTATCCATGAATCTTGTTTAGTAATCGATGTAATAAATGCTGTTAACAAAGATGATGCTAGAATAAAACAAGCTATAGAGAACATAAATTGAAATGTAGATATGCCACCTTTATCTATTCTCATTCTGCCCTTTCCTCCATATCTAAAGATTTTACTATTTTTCCGGTATCTCTTACCGTTAAATTAATATTAATCTCCATTTTTAATTCAGTATATAGATCATTCCAATTTTCCTTCATTTTTTCCCATTCTTTAGGATATTTACGGCTAATTTCTGTGCCAAAACCATAAATGTCTCCATTTAATTCTTTTGTGTAATTAAAGCAATCCAATATTTCTTTTTTTATTGCTCTTTCCCCGGCTTTTTTTAATGCAGAAAATACTTCATTGGAGTTCATGCCTTCAAATCCTTGCATTTCAGAGACATTGATGTCTCCCTTAAAATCAATAGAAATCAATAATTCATCCTCAGTTATTTTGGGATCTTTTTTAAGGTTGATATTTGTTATATTCATATTTGCATAACCATTGTCCGTCGTTACATTCAATGAGTTTTTTTTACAACGATCCATGATCCAGGAATATCCTCTCACTTTCTCCAAATCCAGTTTTCCTATATATTTGTCGTCTTTAAAAATAGCTAATCCTGTGATTTCAAATTTAGAATTTTGGTCTTCAGGCTTTGCTCTAACTATGGGAATAATAGGTGATGTAGTCTCTTCCATCATTTTAGATATGAGATCTATAAATCGCACTGAAAAAGATTCATATTGTCGAGAACTTGTCTCTATCATTTTAGACAATCCGATAGCAGAATTTGTTTCCTGTTCAACAGCATTTGATAGTATGTCTTTCGCCATATTATCGGCAACGACAACCCATGTTTCCATACGCATCTGATGTTCTCTACTAAAGGCATCCACATACTTTTTTATCCCCTTTTGGGCTTGTTCTTTTCCAAAAATGATTACTTGATTGTGATGCAAAAATATCGTCCGAGTACTTTCTGTGTCAAGATTATTTATAGCAGACGATATCCCTTTGTCTATAGTTTCCATAACCCAAAATGAGTTTTCTTGTTGGCTGCTTCCTGACTCATATCCGGAATTCTCCTTTATTTTACCCACTTGTAGAATCAAATGAACATCTTCCTCATTTTCGGCAGCATCTACTCCCAATCCTGTAGCAATCGAGATGGTATCCAATTCATCATTATCCCAGCATCCAGCTAAAGTAGTATTGGCTAATAATATGACAATCATGATTAATATTCTCCAACGATATTTATTCATCAAATAGATCTTTTCCTTCCTGACTTATATTTTCATAGGGTTGAACCGGTGGAATAGTAGAGTCCCTTCTTTTTTTATCTTCACTGGCCATATTTTTTGGCCGTTTTCTCATTATCCATAGGGGCACTCGAATAAAACTATCCTGTTGATCTCTGGAGAACATTACCGCTTCAAAATAAGGCATACCAAAAGATGTCATCTTGGCAAGCTGAACCAACATTCCTAAAAATCCTATGGCAATTCCAAATCCGCCCAATACAGAGGCTAAAATCATCATAATGATACGTAATACAGATATGGAATCCGTTTGAGTGGGAATGACAAAGCTTGCAACAGCTGTAATAGCAACGGTAATTACCATGGGGGCACCAACAAGTCCCGCTGAAACTGCTGCATCACCCATAACCAACGCTCCTACAATACTTATTGCCTGACCTACAGGCCGGGGCAATCTTAGTCCTGCTTCTTTTAAAATTTCAAATGAAGTTACCATAATCAATGCCTCAAATAATGCAGGAAAAGGCGTTCCTTCCCTTGCATTTGCTATGGTAAACAAGAGTGTCGTTGGAATTAGCTCTTGATGAAAAGTTGAGAATGCAATAAATCCAGGAACAGCAAATATAGCAATAAAGAAACAGAAAATCCTCATCAATCTCGTTATACTTGCATAAATTGTCCTGCCATAATAATCTTCAGCTGTTTGAAAACTTTCAATAAATAGCATAGGAACTGTCAATACAAATGGACTCCCGTCCGAAATAATAGCAATACGCCCTTCTAGAATCTTTGATGCAATTACATCAGGTTTTTCGCTATATCCAACTGTTGGGAAAATAGAAAATGAAGATTCTTCAATATATTCCTCAATATATCCCGAATCTAATATGGAATCTACATTGATATTATTCAATCGTGTTTTAAGGAGTTCTATTATTTCCGGTCTTGCAACTCCTTCTATATAAGCAATACATATATTCGTAGCTGTTTTGTGGCCTATAATCATATTTTCCATTCTAAATCTAGGGCTTTTAATTCTTCTCCTTAAAAGAGAGGTGTTTGTCCGAAAATTTTCTGTAAACCCTTCTCTTGGACCTCGAACTACAGATTCTGTCTGAGGTTCTGTTACATTTCTTTTGTCCCACATTTGGGTATCTATAATAAGTGCTTCTGAAAAACCGTCTAATAACATTACGGTATCTCCTGATAAACAACCATCAAAGATTTCATTAAAAAAATGGCTTTCTGTAACACTCCCTGAACAAAGAACAGATTTGCGGATTTCATCTATAATCGAATCATCTTCAAGGGATAGATGCATTTCTTTCTCTGAAATAAGGGGTTTTAAAATACTTTCAGTGATTTGATTACTATTGACTAAACCATCAATAAAAATCAATGCGCCTAAAAATTGTCTCTTACCAAAGACAAACTCGTGTATCTTGATATCATTACTCTCTCCTAAAGAGGATTTGATAAAATCCAAATTTTGTTTCAAATTCTTAGAAATAACAAACTTTTCTTCTTGTAATTGAGCTTCATGATTAAATTGATTGCGATTTTGTGCAGCTGCTATTTTTCTTATAATATATCTAAAAATCATCTGTCTAAAACTCCCTTATATTTTCATAAAATGGATTATTACTATTGTGATCCATTTGCAGTGGTGATATTCATGTATATTCAAAAGAGACAAGGGGGGAAGGTTTCATTTGTTTTCTTTCTGAGGCATATAGGAACAGGGACTTCTATCTACTGTCATATAGAACATCAAAATATAAGCTCTATTGGAGAAAGGCAAAGAAATATTTTATTGAGAAACTAGAGAAAAATGGGAAGGAAATGGTTCATAACAGAATATGAGTCGATATAAAAACAGAAGAAAGGATTGAAAAGAATGTGAAGAAAGGAAAATTTGAACCTATCCTATCTTTTATTATGAAATCATTTATATTATAATAAACAAGATATTATTGATCTATTACAATCTAGCATCAAAGGAGCGAAACAATTTGAAAAAGAAAAAGGGGTTTTGGTTTTTAAATTTCTTAAGATATCTAGGTATCATTATTGGGGCAGTGGTCTTTTCTATTCTAATCATGATAGGCATTCAATTTTTACAACAAAAGATCTTTGTTCCGAATTCTTATCTCCTATTTCAATTTAAAGCGCCCTATTCCTATTTCTTTCTTTTCTTTGAAATAGAACTTATTGTCTATTTATTAAATGATTTTTTTTAACCCCGCTATAGGAAAGAAGCTTTCCCCTTAGAAACCTCTATTTTTCATTTTATGAAAAAACACAAAATTGCTTTTGCATTATTAAATCTCATAATACTTTATATGTGTCTCACAAATATTACCGTTATTACAGAAGAAAAAATAACAGATTACAGTTTTTATAACCCCCGAGGCACTGTTTATCAATTCTCAGATATAGAAAAAATAGAGACTGGTTTTAAAGGTTCTACTCTTAAATTTTTTAAAAGACATCAGGGAGATTTTTACTATACTATCTCTTTTGACAATAAAAAAGTAGACCTCTACCAATCTGTCTCAGAGTATGAAGATACTTATTATGAATTAGAACTTTTGGATGAAATATTGATGGATAAAGGCATTCCTAAAGACTCTTCTACTGACAATATACAGTACAATGATCTTGCCAAAAGATATGTAAATAGATTTGAACGTATTATTAAAAATAAAAAACAAAGATAAAACTGCCGAAAATAAAGAAAGACAAGAGGACGAATGAAACGTCCCCTTGTCTATACCTATGTCTTATATTAAATCGCAAAATAAAAAGCGCTCATCCCGAAGCACCTTTTCACCAAGGGCAAATGGTATCTTTTCCTTAAAGATGGGGCCATTAAATACAAAGGAATGAAATTCCCCATTTTCTCCGCCAAGATCAATACTCTCAGGCAAATCTTTCAATAAATTCTTATCATATAATCTGCCTACAAATTCTCCCCCTAACACTTCTGTATCCACACAGGTAAGGATGGATTGAAAATTTAAATTGATAAACGTGTTGGCAATTTCTTCTGTATCTCTTGCCCATAAAGGAAAAATAGCTTCTACACCAACCTTCTTTAAATTATCTTCCCTATATTTCCTGATATCTTCTAAGAAAATATCTCCAAAGGCCACCTTTGTAACACCAAGTTTTTTATACTTGTTCATGACCTCTTCCATACTTTTATTGTATTTTTCATTAGAGCCATTAGAATCTATATATACTTTTTCTAATGGAAATCCTAAAGCCTTGGCCTGTTTTTCTAGTAAATCTTCCCTTACCCCATGCATACTTATTCTCTCATAGGGGTCTGTAATCGTGGTTAATAAAGTAATATCATACTTCTTTTGCATCACTAATTGGTAAAGTGCCAAGGCACTATCTTTGCCACCACTCCAAGATAATAGTATTTTTTCTTTCATTCTCTTCATCTCCTAATCAATAATTCTTGAGGATAATGTTTTGAAGACAAGGGAACCTTTCGGCTGTCTTCTTTTATTGCCCTTCCTCAACCCTTTATCTGCTCATTCATTCGATAAAAAACACTTCTTCAAAGGTTTTATTTAATGCGATGGCAATAATCAATGCTAATTTCGCACTTGGTGTATACTGTCCTTTTTCAATAGAACCAATTGAATTTCTGGATACTCCAACCATATCCGCTAATTCTTGTTGAGATATATGTTGTTCTGCACGTATTTTCTTTAAGTTGTTTTTAAATACTAAATGATCCTTCATATCTATCCTACCCAAATAATCCTAACATGAAATTTATAAATGATATAACAAAGAAGATTAAAAGTAACAAACCCAGATAAAGATTTCTTTTATCTTTCAGTTTTTTATATAGAGATAATGAATTAAAACAACTTACACCACACATTATTACTACTGCTTCACTACTTGTTGCTCTTTGTAAATCTTGAATATCCGCATGTATTACTCTTATAAAGAAAAGTATAATACAGATTATTGCCAAAAAAATGGTGCTTTGTTTCATTAAACCATTTGCAATATTGTTTTCATATTCTTGGTTCTTACTCCCTTTTGCTTTTGCTAATATTTCTTCCCTATTCATATATGACCCTCCTCAATTTGACAAGTATACTTGTCGTAAATAAAGAATAGCACATGACAAGTGTACTTGTCAATACAAAAAAACCGCCATCCAAGAATCTCTCCCTTGATTGACGGTCAAGTCATTATCATAGTATCTTACAGCCCTATCCTATGATTCTCATGTATATTTCATTTTTTCACTTTAGCATTATCATATGACCTTGATAATAGAAGACACTGTTCCTGAAATGTCTCCTTGTCTTTATCCCTTCTAGAAATTTGTGACTATGAATAACGAATTAGCCCCCCATTTACATGGAGTACCTGTCCAGTAACATATGCTGAATCATCTGAAGCTAAATAAACATATGTGGGTGCAACTTCAAATGGTTGAGCAGCTCGTCCCATAGGAATATTTGTCCCAAGGGTCGCTATATGATCTGGAGGATAAGTACTAACACTCAATGGTGTCCAAGCAGGTCCTGGTGCTACAGCATTTACGCGAATACCTTTTTCTGCAAGAGATAGGGCCATGGTTCGAGTAAAGGAAACAATAGCACCTTTAGAGGATGAATAGTCAATAACTGTCGGTGCTCCTTCATAAGCAACTCTAGACGTTGTGCTAATAATAGCGCTACCATATTTTAAATAAGGTAGTGCAGCCTTTGTCATATAAAAAAGTGGATAAACATTGATGCGGAATGTGTCTTCCAGTTGTTCATCCGACACATCCATTATATCTTTTGTATATGGTTGCACAGCTGCGTTATTTACTATCACATCCAATTGCCCATACATTTTAACGGTATGATCGACTGCTGATTTCGAGGTGGACGGATCTCGTAAATCTCCGGGCAGAAGCAGACAGTTTGCGCCCAAATTCTCCACATAATCTTTGGTTTCCTCTGCGTCTTTATGCTCATTCAGGTATAAAATTGTAAGGTTTGCCCCCTCCTTTGCAAAGGCTACTGCAATTGCTCTACCCAACCCACTATCACCACCTGTAATGATGGCTGTCTTCCCTTTCAGTTTTCCACTTCCTACATAACCCGAATAATCAAAAATCGGACGAGGGTTCATAAGGTGTTCAAATCCTGGTGGATCTTGATGTTGGGGAGGGAAAGAACTTGGTGGCGTTACTTCCCCATTTCCCTTATCGATATATGGATGATGTTGATTCATTCATTCTCCTCCTTATCTAAAATATATTCATCTTTCAGGATATAAATTTTTCTCCTTCTTATATTTCCCAAGGGTATGTTTAAGTATTCGATAAAAAATTACTAGCCCTAAACAGGTATAAAAACAGGTTACTAAAATACATTAATATCTACTCCCTATTTACATTTTTGTCAAAATATCTCTATTTTTAAACCCTAAAAGTCCAATTCCAATCAGTACTGCAGATAAACCCAGTAGCAAAATTAACAACATTAAAGGCAGATTTATAATATCAATCGTATAATGAGCATATGCAAAGGGAGAAATTTGCATCAGTGACCAATCAATAATCTGCCCTTCCCAAGCCAATTCTAACATAACAGATCCTATCCATACTATCCACCCTACCCCTGTCATTTTAGGACATAGTCCATATAATAATGCTGTTACAGCTAGAAATATTAATACAGGAGGAATCTTTGAAACACTCATAATAAAAACACCCCAAAATCCACTGCTTATATCCCCTGATGCAATTCCATAAAACACTCCTCCGCCAATGCCCATAACCAGCAATAATGCGGTAGAACATAAAGCTGCTACGATCAGATGACTACTCATCCAACAAATTCGGCTGACACGTTTATCCACAAGCATCTCTACTCTTCCTTCATTTTCTTCTTTTTTCAAGCGTAATACAGCAGTCATGGCGTAAGCAGCTACAAAAAGTGATATCAGATATATGCTAATACTAATAAATACATAGCCTAAGCCCATCTCCTCTGCCCAGCTTGTTCCACCTAAATTTGCCAGCCAATTACTCATTGCCCCATCACTAGATAATCCAGGTGAAATAGCTGCAAATACGGAAATATATAGTACTATTCCTACCATCCAGACAACAAAGCTTTTTTTGTGTAATCTCCAAGCTAAAGCCAAGGGACTAGTAAAATGGGGACTTGCCTCTGTTAATCCTGGGGAGGCTGGGAAAATACCTGCTCCCAGATCTCTCCGGGAAGAAAGTTTATAAGCAATAATAATAGGTATAGCAGCAAAAACAGCACAATATAACAGCCACCACCCATAATTTCCTCCAAAAGGACTGGTCACTCGATGCCATGCCATTGGAGTTATCCATATCAATAAAGTATAACCGCCTCTAAAGTTATTCAAAATACCCAGCACTAATCCTAATCCCAGCGTTGCAATACCAATGCTCTTGGCAGTTGAGCTACTTTCTCGGAGCTGAACACCTAAAGTACCTACTCCGGTGAAAAAGCATCCAATCGTTGATAGGGTTGCACCAAAAACAAAGGCTCCTTTTATCTCGCCCCCTAAAGCAATAATACTCAAAGAGATAAGTATTCCTGCTATCATATTTCCAATAATAGTAATAATAAGTGCAGCAGTTAGATTTGCATAACGTCCTACCGGATAAGCTCTAATCAGCTCACTACGTCCCGTTTCCTCATCTGTACGGGTATGTCGAATCACAATAAGTAGACTTCCAATTCCTAATGCCAATGCCAACTGTGACATCCCTCTCCATACAATAGCTCCAGAAATGTCAACGGATATAACAGGTCCAAGAAGAGCAGAAATTAACGGATCTTTATTAAATTCACTAAGAACATGCTCCAACCCTTCACCACCTATAACATTAAAAGTGGCTGCTGTTATAAAAGTCAACATCACAGAAAAGATTATCCAAATAGGAAGTAAGAATCGATCCCTGCGCAAAAACAATCGAATAAGGGTTCCAGTACCTATAAAATCATTGGATTTCATTCTATGCTCCTCCTTTTTCACCAATATCATCACCATAATGACGCATAAAGAGTTCTTCCAAGCTGGGAGGTTCAACCGTCAAGGATTTCATTCCTAGAGGCAACAGCAACTCCATCACTTTGGTCATTGCATTTGAATCCACAGAAAAGCCATACTTCAATCCATCTCTAGATATACCGTAAACTCCAGGCAAGTTTTTCAGATTAACAGCAGGCTTACTAATTTCTACATGGACTGTTGTACGGGTTAAATGACGTAAATCACCTAAGGTTCCCGACTCTACAATTTGTCCTTGTCGGATAATACTGACTCTGTCGCAAAGACTTTCTACCTCTGATAGAATATGGCTTGAAAGAAGTACCGTTTTCCCGGCTTTTTTTATTTCTGCTACATATTCCTGAAAAATTACCTCCATTAATGGATCCAGCCCTGATGTAGGTTCATCCAAAAGATATAATTCCGCTTCACAGGAAAAAGCCGCTACCAGTGCCACTTTCTGACGATTTCCTTTAGAATAAGTTCTACTCTTTTTGGTTGGATCTAATTGAAAGCGCTCTATAAGCTCATTTTTCTTAGAAATATTAAGTCCTCCATGAAGTCGTCCAAGAAGATCAATCACTTCTCCTCCCGATAAATCCGGCCACAAGGTAACATCGCCGGAAACATAGACTAACCTGTGGTGCAGCTCCACAGCATCCTGCCATGGATCTTTCCCAAACAAAGATATCTCTCCCCCTGTTCTTCTCAAAATTCCTAACAAGATACGAATTGTCGTCGATTTTCCAGCACCATTGGGCCCAATAAAACCGTGCACTTCCCCTTTCTTCACTGTAAGATTAATTCCTTTTAGAACCTGAGTCTTTCCAAAAGACTTGGTCAGATTTTGAATATGAATAATATCCATATACACCTCTCCCATTTTATATGTTTTATAATGTTATATTATATAACTCTATAATATATAGCTAAATATTTTTTGTCAATAAGTTTTATATAATTTATATTGACTCATGATAAAACTTTTTGTATGATTGAATGGAGGTGAAAATTCATGAATGGATACCAACGTCGTTCAGAGCTGAAAAAAGATAAAATACGAACTGCAGCATTAGATCTCTTCACTACTTATAGCACAGATAAAACTAGCATCAATGAAATTGCACAAAAAGCAGGCGTTGCACCTGCAAGTATTTATAATTATTTTGGAAGCAAGGAGGCTCTAATAAAAGATGTCATCATAAATCTCCTTGAAAATAGCTGGAAAGAAAGAAAAGAACTATGGGAAAGTAATTTGCCTTTTCCTGAATTGATGAAACGTACCATTTCAATGAAAGATGATTTTATTGATCAAACCAATTTAGCGCTTTTAACTACATTAGATACTGATCCTGAAATCAAGAAACTAATCGATGACTTTTATGAAGTTAGATATCCTTATATCGTTGAATTATTTATTAAAAAAGGACGTACTGAGGGGTACATAGGTAGAGAAATTTCCATTGAAGCAGCCATGGTATATCTAAAAATGTATCAAAATCTAGCTAAGGAACATGAAATCCTAATAAACGGAAAAAAAGACTTATTAAAAGAATTATTTGATTTAATGCTATATGGACTAGCTGGGCAGCCTATTAAAGATTAGTATTATAAATTCTTTTTCAAAAATCCACCTTACAATTTAGATATGATATCTAAATTGTAAGGTGGATTTTACTGATCATATTAAGACGCTCTTCCATAACAACATCATCAAGATTATTGTTGTTGTATATCTCTTCTTTTAAACTTTTTATTATTTTATATCAATTTTATTCAATACTACGACATCTTCATCCAATAAATTCAAGCTTATAGGTTTAGAAAGGTCTGTGATGACAGTTGTCCGTGTTAAATGACGAAATTCCTCAAGAGTACCAGATTCAATAATTTTTCCCTGCTGGATAATCCCAACTCGTTCGCAAAGTGCTTCTATCTCTGCAATGCCCTCCTATTGTCACAAATTAATTACAGTATCTTCTTGATTTCACACATACTTTGTGAGAGACTAAAATTAAAACAATCTAAGGAGACCATTATGAAAAAGCCCCTTATGATATCTCTTGTTTTGATTTTGATAGATCAAATAGCAAAAATATTGATAACACGTTATTCTATAGGCGTGGAATTTATTTTACTTCCAAATATTTTACTTTTCCGTCCCGTCCAAAATACCAATTTAACATGGCTTGCCAGCCTTTTTGATTACAAAATGTCGGTTTTCTCTATGGTAATCATTCAAATTTGCGCATTTCTCTTTACTATAGTTATTTATCGTTATTTTTCTTCTCTTTGGATGGAAAGAAAAGGACTCTTAAAAATCATGTTAGTGTGTTATATCGCTGGCATCTCGTGTTCTTTTATCGATGTTGTCTTTTGGGGTGGGAGTTGGGATTTTATTCGGTTATTTGACTGGTTTACATTTGATTTTAAAGATGTCTATTTTAATGTTGGTTTTATTCCTGTACTCTTTTACGGCATACTCTATCATTTTAAAGTATATGTAAAAATGAGTAAGAAAGAGCGTGAGGAAACAGGATTTCTCAAATGGATCCAACGGGGCATGCCTTCATCGTAGATGAAATGTTTTTTTGTTCATTATAAGTACCCCTTTATGGCATAAAAAAAGAGCTACCCTATAGCAACTCTTATCAATAAACTACTTTTATAGTTAAATCAGCAAAAATTTCTAACCATTATTTTTCATGTACTACGCTAAGGGAACCTTATCATTCCCCTACTCATATTGGTATTCTACAGGTTTCTCATTATAATAAAAAATACCTATACCACCGATACCCAAATGAGAACCTAAAACTGCCCCAATTTCAAATACAATGGTTTTACATTCAGGAATCATTTCTTTTATTTTTGTTTCTATATATCTAGCTGTTTCTTCATCATCTGCATGGCTAATGGCGATTGTCTGATCTACAAATTTTCCAACACCGTTTTTTACGTCATTCAAGATTTTTTTGTAGATTCTTTTTTGCCCCCGAATAAGCTCTTTTACTTTTATCAATCCATCTTCCACAACTAAATAGGGTTTTATATGAAGGGTAGAGCCAATATAGCCTGCTACCTTGTTTAATCTCCCCCCTAAAACTAGCCACTTTAAATCTTTTAGAGTAAAATGATAAATTACATGGTCAATGCTCCACTTTATATGATGGACGATGTCTTGAAAAGCAAATCCTCTTTTAATCATTTTGAGTGCTTGCAATGCAATAAGAGCGCCACCTCCTGCACCGCCTTTTGAATCAATAAGCTCAAACTTTGTATTTGGGTACTTGGTTTTATAATCTTCAAAAATTTGACTTGCAAAACTATATGTTCCTGATAGCTTAGATGAAAATGCCATATAGATAATATCATGACCTTCTGAAATACATTTATTTAAGGTCTTCGTGATAGAATCATAAGAAATTTGAGAAGTCTTAGGTACTTTCTCTGCTCGCATATAATCATAAACTGTGTGGAGTTGAATTTCTTCTCCATCTAAATAGGTCTCATTATCTAGAGTAATATGTAGTGGGATAATCTCTAAATTTGGATCATTTAACATTTCGTCATTTCTGTCACAGGTCGTATCAATAATTAACTTTGTCATTAGATCACCTAACTTTTTATCTTTATATATTTGCATATTTGTACATTTTATCATAATAATACAAAATTTCATAAATTCTATATTTTTATCACCTATTTACATATTCATCTTTGCCTGCTTCGTCAATAGGCAGATCAATGGAAATTTTTGTACAATCCCAAAGTTAGCCCCTTTCCAAAGCAAATCATTTCTATCAAGTCTATTATACCATTCCTCAATAGGGTTTCCAGCTATTCACTTGTCTGTTTTTTATTGAAGAATCCATTGACCATCGGTTCCACATCTTTTTGTATCAATGGCTCAATCAGATATTGAAGTGATACCTACCAATTTTGAAATCACATAAAATTTGGTGTTACCCATATCCATTGTGCTATTTTGTTCATTTTCTTGTGTTACAGTCTCTCTATTTTGCATTAGAAAAAAACACCATTGCTAGTGTTTTAAACCAATCATTCTATTTCCTTATAGCTATATTTTTATATACATCACAAGATCATGGCGAACATCCTTTCTACAGGATATCTCTGAATCCCAATTAATAATTGCTGGCTTATCCTATGCATAAAGTATCCCAGTTTGCCCATTATTTACAATCAATATTTCGCTTGAAAGTATAATAGGTAGCTACAAAATAGCACATATATATAGCGATAATTAATAACAAAGAGATACTGATATTAAATATAAAAGCTTTATCGCCAATATATAAATCAATCACCGCACTATTTGCAGACTGAAAGGTGTATAGGAAGATATAGAAACCAATGACAGCTAATACTATTGGGATAATAAAATATATGGATATTTGTTTGAAAATGATTCTGCCAATTTGTTTATTATCTATACCTAGCTTTCTTAATATATGATATCTTCCTTTATGCTCGATTGAGTCTGATAGCTGCTGCAGGGCTAATACTGTTAAGCTAATCATTAGTAAAACAGTCCCTCCATATATTCCAAGAATTCTCATTCCCAATGTGGAATTTAATATTACATTGGTTTCTGCTACCTTTAATCGAATAATCAAGGGACTTGCTTGGTGCTCTCTATTAAGGATGTTTTTATAATTATTCATGAACCAATTTGGGATATACTCTTGTTCTAGCTGTATTGCCTCATCAAAGCTAATTTTTTTCGTTGTAGTTGCATAAAAATCCTTGTTTGCTAAGGTCAAACTTTCGCACCACTCATCGGGTAAAACAATAAGTCCTCCTAGAAAAGAATCATAAATATAATGTCCAATGGATTCCTTATAATAAGGAATGGGGCTAGTTTTTAGTTTATGACCCTTTATATTCAATGTTGAATGGTCCTCAATATATTCTTCAATAAATTTATTATCCTCTGTGGTTATCCATTGGGTGGTAAATTCATTATTTTTCAATTTTATTTCCTTATAACCAAGCATTTTTCTTAGCTGATTATAATCACTTAATCCGATTGCCAGTGGCGGCATATCATTTGCACCTTTAGTATAAAGCTCCTCATCGTAAACAAAGTATTTCTCCACCTGAGAATAATCTTCTACATTGTAAGGTTGGCTGCCTAAATACTTTACAATATCACCATAGTCTATTTTTGATACATTCTCTACTTCCTTTATACTATTTAACTTACTACTTATAGCCATATCAAAAGGAATTCGATTTTCTAAATATCCTAAGCTCCATTGGGATAGTAAAAGCGTCAAGGTAAAACTTAAGGCTGCCCCTAAAAAAGTTAATGTGATGGTAGCCATTAAAAATGGCGCTGTTTTTATTTTAGAAACAATTGTCCCAATTAAGAATAGGTTTGTATACTCGTACTTAAATGTAATCCACCTTTCTTTAATAAGTATGACTATATAGGCCAAAGAATAAAACAATCCATATGTTCCTGCAATAAAAGCTACTAGTGCAAATGCTATATAAGTCATTTTGTTCCCCTGGATAAGATTGGAATTACCCACTCCCTGTAATACTCTGTGAATAGAGTAACCGCAAAGTATATATAAGAGAACCGCTGCAATAAATACACTAATATAAATTGCCTTACCTCTTTTGAATTTAAATTCTGTTATTTTTTCATCATTTAACATATTAATTAATTTAGATTTGTTTAAGGAATGCATATTTAAGAATCCGATAAAACAGAACATTGCAATAAAAAAGATAAAAGTGATTAACACAGTATCTATATATAGTTTAAAGGAAAATAGAATATCCTGTTCTGCTGTCATAAGGATTAAAGCTGTAACAACCTGGGAAAACAAAGTGCCCAAGAAGACACCTAATATAATGGACACAATCCCCATGATCAGCGTTTCAATAAAAAACATAAACGCCACGTTTTTTTGTGGAATGCCTAATAGCATATAAGTAGCAAACTCTCGTTTGCGTCTTTTTATCATATATTTATTCACATAACCAATCAGAACAATCAGTAAGCCTGTTATTACATAGGTTGCGTATTTCATTATCTGCTTTAGCATTTCAAAATTATAAGAGTCCTCTGTTATCAATTCATAATGTGCACTTGATAAGGATAAAAATGCATAGAATAGACTTACACATATTGTTAATGTAACAAAATAAATGACGTAGTCTTTTAAGGAACGTTTTGCATTGTTTAATGCCAATTTAGCGTACATCTCGAACATCGCCTCCTAGCAGAGCCACCACATCTAAAATCTGATTAAAGAATTGCTTGCGAGTATTTTGTCCCTTTGCAAACTCAGTAAAGATTTTACCGTCCTTAATGAATAAGATTCTATCGCAATAGCTTGCTGTAAAGGAATCATGTGTAACCATTAAAATAGTTGCCTCCAATTCCCTATTTAAGTGTGAAATCATTTCTATCAGCATTTGGGCTGACCTGGAATCCAAAGCTCCTGTGGGTTCATCTGCCAAAATAAGTTTTGGATTTGTTATTAAGGCCCTAGCACAGGCACAGCGCTGCTTTTGCCCACCTGAAACTTCATAAGGATACTTTGGAAGAATCTCCTCTATGCCCAGTTCGATAGCTACAGCTTTCACCTTACTGTCAATCTCATGCTTTTTATGTCTATTAATCGTAAGTGCCAGAGCTATGTTCTCATGGATTGTTAAAGTATCCAGAAGGTTAAAATCTTGAAAGATAAAGCCTAGGTTTTCCCTCCTAAATTTAGCAATATCCTTCTGATTAATTTTTGTTAAATCATTCCCATCTACATAGATATGTCCTGAGCTTACCTCATCAATAGTAGATATGATGTTCAGTAAAGTTGTCTTACCGGAACCAGAGGGACCCATCACACCGACAAACTCTCCCCTAGAAACATGAAAGCTTATGTCATCAATAGCCTTTACTACATTTCCCTTGTTTCCATAATATTTTTCTACATTTTTTAAATCTAATATCTTTTCCAATCCCCTCACCTCCATTCCATTGTACCTGATTTTTTCACGATCTGATTCGATTAAACCTTACTTTAAGGTTACAAATTTGTCACTTAGTAAAAAAAGAGTAGCTTGGCTGCTTCGGTTAGGAAACCCTAGGTTCCCTTCGGCAATGGCAAATATGCCCTCTGAGCATCTTCCTAATAGGGCAGAGGATACTTCTCTACAACCTCTTTTTTATATAATCGGAAGGTAGGACCTTCCGATTATATAAAAAAGAGCCTATACGGCTCCATCCTTACAAAAGTTTCCCTTGGGAAAGGTAATTGTTATTCTAGTATATAAACCTTCCTTTGAATCTGCTGCTATCAACAGCCCTAATTTATCACACAGTTTTTTACAGAGATACAGGCCTATTCCTGTAGATTTATGATTTTGTCTACCTTTACTTCCCGTGTAGCCCTTTTCAAATATACGATCCACTTCATTCACCGGAATTCCTATGCCATTATCCTCAACAACAAGTTGAATACCATGCTTAATATCCTGGGTATAAATCTTAACCACAGAGGGGCTATTTCCCCTGTATTTTACTGCGTTAATAATAATCTGATTTAATATAAACTCCAGCCACTTGCTGTCACTATAAACATTTTTCTCTAGATCAACTAGACTTAAATCGATATGGTTAAGAATAAACATCTGCTTGTTTCTTATGATTACCTGATTGATACACTGCTTAAGGGAAATCTCTTTAATAAGATAATCCTTTTGAGCTTCCTCACTTCTAGCATAAAATAATGCCTGCTCAACATATCGATCAATAATTTCTAACTCCTCTAATACAGTTCTTGAATTCTTTGTTTTGTTATTCTCTTGGATTAGCTTTATGGCTGCTATGGGCGTTTTTACTTCATGAATCCACTGCTCAATATATTCTTTGTATTCCTTTCGCTGAGTCTTATTTTTATTGACTTCTTCAAGCATAGACCTTCCAGCCTCCTTCATTAACATATAATAAGGAACTGCATCGTTAAAAGGAGGAAGATCTATGATTTCTCCCATAAGATATTTCTTATCCAGATTGTTGGCAGTTTTTATCAAATTCCCATAATATACTTTCCTTTTATGATATTCATAGATTAAAAACATTGCATAAACGGTAATCCAAGCCACTGTAATGGTGATGATTGTATCAAAGGTATTTCCTACACTGAAAAGAAATGTGTTTAAGGTAATCAATGCAATTAGATTCAGCAGAATAGCTTTTATTCTTTCTCTTAAATAGCCCTCAAATCTCATAGGATATATCCCTGTCCCCTTCTAGTTTTTATGAAATCATAAACTCCGATATCCCCAAGCTTATTTCTTAATCGAGTGATATTTACAGTAAGGGTATTATCATTTATAAACAAAGAACTATCCCACAAATATTCCATAATGTCTACCCTCGATACAATTTTCCCTTTATGAATCAATAAATAGTAAAATATCTTTAATTCGTTTTTAGTCAATTCTACTGATTTGTCCTCATTTTCAATCCTGCTGGACAATATATTTAACGTAATACCGTTATATTCTATGAAATCACTTGCCCCTTTATTAGGATATACCCTCTTCAAAAGTGAATTTATTCTAGCCAAGAGTATTTGAGCATTATATGGCTTTGTAATAAAATCATCCCCGCCTAAGGATATGCTTATGAGTTCATCAACATTCGTATCTCTGCTTGTGATAAAGATAATCGGTACCTTTGAAAAGCCGCGAATTTCCGTACAAATGGTGAACCCATCTTTATTAGGAAGATTAATATCTAACAAGACTAAATGGGGATCAATCTCCTTTACCTGCTTCGATATATCACTAAAGTCTATAGTCTTGGTAACAGAATAGCCGTTACGTAATAAGAGACTTCCAATTTCATTCTGTAATTTTTGGTTATCTTCCACTATCATTATATTAAACATATTATCTTTAGTAAGAAATTCCACGATAAGTACAAAACCTTACTAATGTCCTCCTCTTTCCAAATCATAATGTGTGTTTCATAATCCTATTAGCTCATAATATAATCATATCATAAAAAATTCATGATAAACTAGGGTATCTAGATATAGGAATTTGCCTTTTATGGATAAACCTATATTTATAATATCACAAAAAAATATTTTTCTTTCCTGCAGGATAAGACTATTAGAAAATAGAAGTAATATCTTGTTAAAGTTGATATCTTATAGGTAGGCCATGTATATTTTTCGATCTATAGATCAAAAATTATGGACTGAATTTTTTATAAATTAAGGAGTATATTTAATGATAAAAGGATTAGAGGATTCTAAAATAGATAGTATAATGAAAATTTGGCTAGAAGCAAATATTCGTGCCCATGACTTTATACCCCAAGACTATTGGAAGGCAAACTATGAGTATGTGAAGAAGGTTTTACCAGAGGCTACTATTTTTGTCTATGAAGATGGCGATGAAATAAAAGGATTCATAGGGATTATTCAAGAAACATATATTGCAGGATTATTTGTTTCTGATAAATACCAAAATGAAGGTATAGGGAGCAAATTGCTTGAAAAATGCAAGGACCACTATCCTGCTTTAAGTTTAGATGTTTATGCTAAGAACATAAAGGCTTTAAACTTTTATAAAAAGCATGGATTTAAAGTTACAAAAGAGAAAGAGAATGATGAAACTAGAGAAATAGAATATTCAATGCTATGGAAGATGATATAATACAAATTTACCTCAGGGGGATATACTATGAATAATATCGGCTTAATTTTTATAGGCATTTTAAGTATCATCCAAGGATGTATTTTAATGACTAGAAAAAAACTAGTAATTAAAGGAGAACATCAAAATATATATGCTTCCCTTATTTTTATAGCCCCTTTTATTCAAATAGCTATTGAAACAATATTCTATGATCAGACCTCTATCATACCTATAATATTGATTAGTATCGTTATTCTATTTCCTTTCTTAATCTTCAGTTTTAATAGGGAAAGAAATACCTACTATATAGAAAATAGTTCTATTGAAATGATCATACCTATTATTACTCGTATTTTAAATGAAAAAGATATTTCCTATGAAGAAAGGGAAAAAGCGATTTTCTTAAAGAGCTATGATAGTTCTATATATTATAAAAAGTCTTTGGATACTGTAAGGTTAGACTTTAAAGACATCCAAAACATATCTCTACAAGAAGAAATTATAGAAGAATTAAAAAGAAGTATTAAAGAAAACAAATCAAAAATATTTCCCTTTTCAGGATTTCTTTTTATAGGACTTGGGGTTCTGATCTTTTTAGTAGATAAATACATCTAATGAATCTGCCATTTCTAATGTTCTGCTTAATTGATGTATACGGACATCTATTTCATAACATATATGATGAACGATTTACTTTCTTTTTCCTTGAAATCTCCGTCCCATACTGTATTCGTAAGCGAATAAATGCCCAACGATTCCAGTAATATTAACATTTTGAGAACTGAGAAGCTTTACAAGCTTTCTTAACACCTGGTTTTTTAAGCGTATCATCACTATATTTTAAACTACTTGATATTCTAAACATTCATCACTATTTTTAGTATTTGTATCACCTATAAAGTAAGCTTTGATTAAAGATAATAAAAAAGTATGTTCTTGTTCGCCCTGTGATTCTCCATCCAAGCCAATAAGAACATACTTTTTTATAAAGATTGGAAACTTAAATCCTATGAATACCTATCCTTTTTCAATTTGATACGCATCCCCACTGTCCAACGCAAACAAGATAAGCGGCTTAAAATCCAGGTCAAACCATATCCTATACCTCCCTGTAAGATCATGCTTATTAAAAAAAATGGATAAGGACTCAGCGTGGAATACAAATCCTGGAACTGGTTAAATGGCAGCCGATGGATTAAATAAATGCCAAATGAATAGCGTGCAACAGGTTCCAGAAAGGTTCCTTTGGGAATACATGTAGCCAGAGCCAGTAGAAAGGGAAGAATTAACAGGAATGCTACCTGAACCAAGGGTTGAAAGGAAGCCACTTGGGATAATGTCCTGGTAACAGATAAACCCATCAAAAAAGGTACTGCTAGCTGGATCAGTCGCCAAGGCTTCATCAACCATTCCCGGATAGGTTCCCACCAGCGTGCCACCCAGGCCCCAAGAACAAAGTAAAAGCACCATGCCGGGAAGGTCAGATAAAAGTACGGGAACAATGACCGGAACTGTGCACTAAACAATGTCTGTATTCCAAGCATCAATCCCAGACTACCTGCAAAGACCCAGGGTGTGTAAAGCAAGCGGCGAAACCATGCACAACCATTTAATGTGAAAACAAGATAGAACTGCAATACGATGGGAATAAAATACAAATGAAAGGAACCGCCCACCAACTTATCCAGATAATTCAAAAAAGTAGGTGTCTGTGCTTTTCCTGTTAAGACGGGAATCCATATATAAACATTCACCCAGAACAAATAAGGTAAGCCTACTAGAAGAGTATGCTTTTTTAGGTAACCATAGGGTGTTACGTTGGGACTGGCATAAAAAGCCAGAAAAGAGGAGAGAAAAAGAAAGAGCGGAACCACAATGGTTATTAATTGATTAACAGCATCCATAAGCGGTGTGGTATGTGGATAGACGATTGAATGTCCTACCACCACTCCAATACAGGATATCCCCCGAAGTAGCTCCATTTCTTTTACCCAACCTCGACTAGCCAAAATCCCCTGGGGTACAACCAAATGGTCTGTTTCATCTCCCTTATCTTTCCTCTTTTTTAAATTTTGGTTTAAATTCTTTCTCCATCTTACTCCTTTTTCCAATGTTTGCTGGTTTTTTACTCCATATCTCAAATAAGAAAACCCCTTTTTAAGCTTAATAAGAAAAATGAGAAGCTCCCACTTCTTTAAATGGTGGGAAGGTGTCACAACTTCTATGATAACCAATTAACCTTTAAGAAACCTTTAATATATCCAAATATAATTTTCCATTTTTGCACAGAACCTTAATGATGTCTCTAAAATCAAGGATTTCCATTATCCTAAAGTAAAGCTACAAAGGGATAGACATATACCACGTAAAAAAATGATAAGAAAATATATTCTAAAGATAAAAATAAAAGTTTCTCGGCACTGGAACCTCCGCTCATATTTCCCTGCGAAACTTCCAACACTTTGAAACTCTTAAATTCCCAGTGTTTTACTTTTATCTATTTTTCTGCCTTTGCCCCCATACTATGGTCTCACCAACGGTCTTGCCCTAAAACATCATTATATCCAGTTCATTAACTGTGGACGCGATATTCTCTTTGCTATTTTTTCTAAACAAATCCTATTGACAACCGCCAAAATAATACAATAAATCATGGACCATAAAAGATGATTCTCCGTCCAATATACAATACTAAGAGGTGGAAAAACAAAAAGCAATCCCAAAACACTTGAAATATACAAACCATTACGTGGTCTTTTCATTCTGGCAGATAAACTACCTGTTATAAGAACCATAGATATACAAGACAATATGCTGACTGGAAACAAGAGAATTAACTGATCTGTAGTATACATATACCCTGTTCCCTGCTGCATAAAGTGACCAACTATGTTTCCAGCAATAAGAGTAAGGCTTGAAGAAATAAGCAGCATGACAGAAGATACAACCACTGGCACCATCATTTTAGCTAAAAACATGGATCTCACATGAAGTGGCGTGGAAAGCAAGGACTCGGCTGTTTTGTATACTTTTTCTCCGCCAATTGAATATGCAATCAAGTTGGTAGGCGTTCTGGGCATCATCAAAGCCGTCAACAGAACTGCATAATTTAAGTTTAAGTCACCTAAGTAATAATAACCTAAAATACAAGCGCTTGCTGGTGCCAAACATAATATCAAGAAATTAAATAAAAGAAGTTTCAGTGTTGCCAAGTATCTCATTTCGTGGGCAAATACAGACCTCATTGGCGATTTTCTCATAGTCTCATGGAATCGGACCTTTTGTTTTCTCCCCCGCTTTTTATATTTGACATTTTCAAAATAAGTAGCTTGTCGAAGTTTTGCAATCTTCACTAAATAAATCAGACAAACAGCAACATAGATAAACAAAAACAACCCCATTACATATACGGCAAAATGTAGTTCAATGCGTGTTATGGCAGTAAGTCCAGCCATATATAAAATGCAAAGTGGAAACGCCCTAAAAGCAATCATGGTATATGCACTTTGCGTATCGCCAGATAATGCCGATTGATAAAGACCGCTTAAAATAACAGATATAAACGTCATAATTGCCAGTAACCCTATGCCAATCCAATGTAAGCCTGTGAAGCCTATTTCAGCTCCCGTTAAAAGACTGGTAAATATGGCAATCTCTGTAGTCAATATAAAAAAGACTAGGGCAAATACAATGGATAAAAGGAACTTTCCCCATAGAATACTGCTGCCCTTAATTACAGTTGACAAAAGGGACTCTAAAGTTTTCTTTTCCCGTTCACCTGCTAGACTATCTGCAAGAAGTGGTATTAAAAGCGTAACGGTTAAAAGCATGGCAAAGTATATGCAGGTTGCCATATCTCTGATGAAAAAAGGTACGCTGCCCCCCGTTAATAACGCGGCGAGAAAATAGAATATCAACATTCCCCTATCACTAAAAAACAGAGTTAATTGGTTGCGAAAAACAACAAATGTCTTACTCAATTTTCCGCCCTCTCTTTCTCAATGTCCATATATAATTTTTCTAAACGGAATTGCCCATGGGCCCTGTAATTTGAACTATCTTTTAAGGCTTCTATAGAATTGGTGAAAATATTCTGTCCTTTTCGTAATATGCTGATTTTATTGCACATCTTCTGTACTTCTTCAAGATTGTGGGTTGTCATAATAATTGTAGTACCCCGTTCTTGCGCCAGCTCAAGCAACATGTTTCGCAAATCGGCGGTACTGACAGGGTCAAGACCATTGGTGGGCTCATCAAGTAGAAGTATTCGCGGCTTATGCAACATGGCACGAATTAAGGCTACTTTCTTTTTCATACCGGTGGAAAATCCTTTTACTGGCAAGTGTTTTTTATCAGACAGATCAAACTGGCCTAGAAGTTCATCAATCCGTCTATTGGATTCTATAGGACTTATCCCATAAATATCTGCGTAATACATAAGGTTGTCATAAACAGAGAGTGGTTCATAAAGGCCAACATCTTCCGAAAGAACACCACATATTCTACGGACAGCATCACCATCTTTAATAGGATGCTTTCCATAAACAGATATATTGCCCCTATCGGGTTCTAATAGTCCCAGCAGTAATCTCAATGTAGTTGTTTTTCCAGAGCCGTTATGACCTAACAGACCATACACATCCCCCTCTGTAATTTGTAAATTGAGTTGGTCTATCGCTTTCACTACGCCAAATGTTTTTGTTACCTCTTCAAAAATAAGTTTCTTCATACCCTCACTCCATATTTTAAGAAATCTCACCTCTATATGTATAGTATATATAACAAAATATGTTAAGTCAACATTACATTTAATGTTAAGTTAACTTGACAATGGGAGGTTCCAAAGATATACTTAAACTATGTAAGCCTATGCACTATTAAGGATTTTTGGTTGAGAGAGGATGATTGTGTGAAAACAAAAATACGTGAATTACGAAAAAAGAAGCGGATTTCGCAAGAGGAATTAGCCAAAGCGGTGCGTGTAACTCGCCACACAATCATGGCGCTTGAGAATGAAAAATATATTGCTTCCTTACCGCTGGCAGCAAAAATTTCAAGGTTTTTCGGACTTTCCATAGAGGAAGTCTTTGATCTATCGGAAACGGGGGATATTGATTATGACATCTTTTGAAAAAGAAATACAGAAAAGACTAAAAATCACCATATGGGGTACTGTTTTGACAATGGTTGCAGTGGCTTTGGCTTTTACTATTCGTCTAAGCATTGGAGGCTATTCACTGGAAGTTTCCATTGATCATTTATTTGTTATGCTTGGGATATTTGCAGGTATAGTTGTTGCCGCATTGATAAAAATCACTCGATTTCGTAACGCATTAAAAAATAAAAACAAGTTGGAAGAGCTCTATATAAAGGAAACAGATGAACGTAATCGCATTATCATTCTAAAAACTTGCAGAGCATGTATTACCATAACGCTTACATTTTTAGGGATTGGAGCAATTATTGCTTCCCTGTTTAATGAAATAGTTTTCTTTACCCTGGGGATTGTTTTGATTTTAATATTGATACTATATTTAACATTGAGAGTATATTATACTAATCGATAAATTATCTTATGTAGTCCTCATTATTCTTTAAAAAGATGTTTATTGAGCCAATATCGTTTATAACTCATATTTTCTAAAAATAATCAGTCCAAACATGGTAGTTATGAACATTATAATAGCTGAATTTATCACAATACTCATCACCATATCTAATGAAACTGATGTTGTAGAAATTATCGTTGTCATACCATAGATAGAGTGACGTATGCCTAATTCAATAATTTTTGCAGCACTGGAAAAAGAATTGCTTAGATTTCTAATAATAGTCCATAATGTTCTACTAAATAATACATAGCATAGACAAACAACGATTGATGTGGTATTCTTCCTTATCAACATTGAAAATAGACAAATAAATGTTCCTAAGGTAGCGTATAGGACAGTGCCACAAATTATCATTGCAACGTATTCATTGGTCAGTATGTTACTGATTTGTCCTGAGCTAAACAAAGCAATCAATTCAAATATTAAGAAAATGCTGACAGACATAATTGATGATAAAATAGCTTTTGACAAATAGATACGGGTGCGGCTTTTATTGATAATCCATTTATGCTGCCATGTCTTCCATTGATATTCTTGCCCAATCAGTACAGAGATTAAGATAGCAATTAAAATACCTAGCCCCTTTTGGTATTCTATACCTAAGCGAAGAATATCCTCAATCCCCTTAAATGTAGTTATACTCCCAAAGACAGAGATTCCCACTCGAATATCTTGTCGCATAATCATCGTCAAGAAAAAAGCAAGGAAAGCTGTAAATGTAATTCCTCCATAAAATAACCTGCTTTTTCCAAACCTATAAAGGTCACTTCTTAATAGTTTAATCATTTGTCCGCCCCTCTCTTGTATATTGGATATACAGTTTTTCCAACGAAATCTCATTTTGAATAGCATCATGAATAGCTAACTCCTTTAGAATTTTGCCTTCATGTAGAATCCCAATATTGGTTGCCATTTGCTCTAGTTCACTTAAAATATGGCTGGATATTAATATTGTCATACCCTTTTCATTTAAATGTAGTAATAATTCACGTAGCTCTGCAATCCCACTAGGATCAAGTCCATTCATCGGTTCGTCCAAAATAAGGATATCTGGATTTTGCAGTAATGCCATTGCAAGTTTCAGCCGTTGCGTCATACCAAGAGAAAAGCTATTTACAGGTTTATTATTGGTATTTGTCAGACCTACAGTTTTCAACACTTTTATAATTTGACTGTCATCATGTAGACCAAGTAAATTTGCCTGTGCTTTCATGTTTTCAAAAGCATTCATATTTAGGAAAAGTGATGGATCATTGATTACCACAGCTAATCGACATTCATATCCATTTATTTTTGCTATAGAAACAGCTCCTCCAAAATTCTGAATTAGCCCAGTTAGGATACGAAGCAAAGTTGTTTTCCCAGAGCCGTTTTTCCCAATAAGTCCGTAAATTTCACCATGTTTTACATAGATAGAAAGATCTTTCAAAATAGAATTTTTATCGTATCTCATTTTTATATTCTCTGCTGTTAAAATGTAATTGTTCAATCTATAATCCCCCAATCAATATGGTTTTTATGAAACTCTTATATCCATAAACAAATAGAGAACGAGTGCAATGGCAGCAATTACTAATAGTGTGCTTAAGATGCCTTTAATCAGTGATTTTAACATGCCTTTTTTCCACTTCCTTGATAATTTCTTTACTGCCTCAGCTTCTTTCAAATTTTGGTCCTTGTTATTTATTAAGAATTCTTCATCCATTGCTTGTAGCTCAGCCTTACAACTATCACAGTCTTTCAAGTGTTCCTCAATCATCGTTTTACTGTCATTACTGCATACTTCATCATGATACAATGGGAGCAAATCCTTTATTATTTCGCAAGATGCTTTCATTTTATCACCTCCTGTAAATGCTTTTTTGCCCTGTAAAAAATTAGTCTTGCCCAACTGTCAGTTTTCGCAAATAAATCTCCAATTTGTGAGAATGGCAGCTCTCCAAACACTCGTAAAGTAAAAACCTCTTTGTATGGCTCTCTCAGGTTATGCAACTCAATATGTAGTCGTTTCGCCGTATCTTTGTCAAGATAATCACTTTCCAAATTGTATAACGTGTTAGGTCTGTCTATACCTAAGTCTGATATCATGCGCTTTTTCTTTTTATAGTGCGTAAAATAAGCATTTTTTGCTATTTGACAAAGCCAGACATACAATGTGCAAGACCCATTGAATTTATCTATACTCTGCATTGCCTTAAAAAAGGTATCTTGGGTTATTTCTTCTGACAAAGCCTCATCCATACAAAGAGATAGCACATATTTATATACATCGGAAAAGTACTCCAAATATATTTCACTGAAATCTGCCACTTTCTCACCTCCTTACCCATAGGACTCACAACATATTAAAACGTTTCAAACTTTTTTATTTTCTTTTGTTTCTTTCGTTTTGTCTACAAGTTCCAACACTTTATCATAGACATTTAGTTCAAGTAGAATCCGATTGATGCTTTGGATATAAGCATATGTGGCAAACAAACCAATCAATCCCATGAGAACTTGAGCGGTAAAAATCATATCTAAGAGTAACTAGATTTGATCTCAGAGAAAAATTACAATTAGCTAGTTAAAAAAGGTTATAAAGAGAGGACTATATGTTAACGTGATTCGCCGAGCCCAACCATAAAAACAGCCTCGCGGTTTTTCTTCGCGAGGCTGTTTTTAATTCTGCAATAGACTCAAGTACTGCGAAAGTCTTTCTTTTACATACTGGCCGACCATATTTACCATGGACGACGGGTCATTATCCTGATAATAGCTGTCAAAGCAGGCATAGTATTTTCTCCGATCGGCAAATTTCACGTCAATGGGCGGGTAGCCTGCCTGCATCAGCATCAGGTTTAATATAAGGCGCCCAGTGCGTCCATTGCCATCAATGAATGGATGGATTCCCTCAAAATTCAAATGGAATAGCGCCGCCATTTCTATAGCATGTCGATTATCATGGGACAGATCCGCAATCAGCTGTTCCATCTGAACTGGAACAAGATAAGGCTGTGGAGGTTGGTGGTGGGCCCCTATAATTTTTACTGGAATTCTGCGGTACACGCCTTTGTCTTCCGGCCTGTTCATCAAGACAAGGGAGTGGATTTCACAAATTACCCGTTCCGAAATCGGAACTTTATCCCTGAAGAGTAACCTGACATAAAGAAAAGCGTCACGGTGTCCTACCGCTTCCAAATGATCTTTGAGCGGCTTCTGGTCAATTGTCACGCCCTCCAAGGCAAGCGCAGTCTCCTGCAGCGTGAGCGTGTTGCCTTCGATGGCATTTGAGTTGTAGGTGAACTCCACGAGAAATTCATCCTGCAGTCGTTTTAACTCTCCGCTGGTCAAAGGGTGCCGGCGGTCAAGCTCCGCCTTCATCTCATCAATAGACATGAAAAGTACAGCGTATTGTTCTGGAATCTTTTTGCCACGTAAACTGCGTCCGTCGATGGGCTTTAAAGTATCCTTTGGAATAAGATAGGAACGTCCCTTACGGACGACCCCCTGTATTCGTCCCTCCACACAAAGTACGCGAACGCGTCGATCAGATATGCCCCACCGCTCCGAAGCCTGTTTTACAGTGATGTATTGCATCCCTTCACCTCCTCAATCTTTTTTATAGCATACCACATTATCGGAATAATATTAATAGTTTTTTTCATTTTATTATTCTTTTATTCCGATGCGCTTCAATTTCAGAATGCTTTTTAAAATCAGATATCAACATTCCGTAGACAAAGCTATCCGTCCACTCTCTCTTATTCCAAAAGTCCTCAATAGGCTAAAATTTACCATCCATTCCTTAGCATCCTTCTTTTTATTCAACATTTTTTATTCATTCACTATATGGTTGATATAGAGGGTGAGAGGAAAAATCTGTTATACTTATAGTAAAAAATATTGAGGTTTAAAAACTGTTGTATATAGACCATTTTAAAGGTTTGTAAGTCAACTTCATTGTGGATTCATACGGAATTCACATGAATAGTGTTTAATACAGATAGGAGGAAAACTTATGGTTCGAATCATGTATTTAGAGGACGAAGAGACAATTCGTGAAGTTGTTAGCGAATATTTATCACTCAAAAATTATCAAGTAGATATAGCCATTGATGGCAAAGAAGCTCTTCAATTCATTGATAAGCAAACTTATGATCTTGCTATTTTGGATATCATGGTACCCTTTGTTTCAGGTCTTGAAGTGTTGGATGCATTAAGAAAGAAGCAGTCGAATTGCGCCACGATTATGCTGACAGCATTGGGAGACGAAAGTAGTCAGATAGAAGCCTTTAATCGTTACGCAGACGACTATATGATTAAACCCTTCTCACCAATTCTATTGTTAAAGCGAATAGAAGCCATCCTGAGAAGAACGAAAAATGGCAAAGTGAAGTCAGAGGGTTTAGATATAAAAAGCGAAAATTTTCAAGTGTATTATAATCAACTGCCGCTACATCTAACGGTCACTGAATTTTTGATTTTTGAGGCCTTGTATAAGCATCCTCAGCGAGTATATACTCGGGAGCAATTACTTGAAATTATTGCACCGGATGATTTTATGGTAAGTGACCGCGTGATTGATGCCCATATCAAAAATTTGCGTAAAAAACTTCCGAAAGACATGATCAAAACAATTATTGGCATCGGTTATTGCTATGAGGAGACTGAAAATGAGCATTACTCGTAAAACAGTGATTTTTACAGGTCTAACAACTTTATTGATTGGAACATTGATCATTAGCTATTTTATATGGATGCTGCCTGGATTATATGTTCGCTATAAGTCTGATAACTATTTACATACCGTAGAGGAAGTCCATCGTAGATTTATGGAAGGAAAAACATTCGATGATGGTTATCAATTATCCGACTTGTTTTATTTGGTTAGCTTAAAACTCCCGAAGGAAGATGAGACCATTCAAGTTTCTTCACCTAATTTTTCAATGGATGTTGTGCTGGAAGCACCGGAACTCAAACAACTTTATCGAGACATTCGGAAAGTTTTTCAACAATTTGATGAAGAAGAAATTGATGAAGGAATGGATTTTAACGATGTTGATTTTGAACCAATTCGTGAATTGTTTCAGAAGACCTTTCAACCCATTAACCAGGAAATTTATCAGATTGAAAATTTTCAAGGGTATCCATTTGAAGTAATCGAAGGTGTTGGCAGCCGAGAGTTTCGTATGACAGCTGACGACATTCTCATTACAGGGGAGACGGCAGAGCAAAATGCCAATCATTATACAAACTATTTTGTCTTTAAAGAAGTGGATGAAACTATTTATGTGACCATGGCTTCCACCATGACACCTAAATTGAATGAATTGCTTCCAATTGTGACACAAAGTATCCCTATGATATTGTCTGTATTGGTTTTGTCGTCGTTTTTAATTGCCAAGTGGTTCAGCCGCAAACTGGCGCAACCCATCGAAATGTTAGCCAACCAAGCCATGACACGCGAGAAGACGACAACACAAGTATTCAACCAACCCAATAAAGGGGATGAATTTGAGATTTTAGAAAATGCGTTAAATCAAATGCATGAAGAGCTGCAGGAAAATTTGTCCCAGCTACATGACCAGAACCAACAGTTGGAACGGATGCATCTAAAACAGGGGTTACTTTTAGCAAACGCTTCCCATCAATTAAAAACTCCTATTGCCGCGTCATCATTGCTGCTTGAAGGGATGATTCATCAAGTAGGTAAATTTAAAGATACAGATAGATATTTACCGGAAGTTCGAAAAGAAATCAAAAAAATGCAGTCCATTATTGACCGTTTAATGATGGTTTTTGAAGAACAGCAACAAGTAGCGCAGATTCAAAGAATTGATATTGATCACCTAATTCAAAGAATTTTATTGAATTACCAATGCAAAATATCCGAAAGACAATTAACCCAAGAAAAACAGCTGACATCCATTGTTATTGAAACAGACGGAGAAATGTTTACATCAATTCTAGAAAATTTGATTCAAAATGCAGTGAAGTATACACCAAAGGGAAAAGGAATTTCCATTGAATTAACTAAAAATCAATTCACTTTAATAAGCCAAGGAGCAAAAATTGACCAACATCTGCTGGCTCATATTCGTGAACCTTTTGTTCGGGATACAAAAGAAGAAGAGGCTGGAACAGGATTGGGATTGTATTTGGTAGATATGTTTGCCGAAATACTCGGAATGAGGTGGAACATTTGCAATACCGAGAGTGGTGTACAGGTGACAGTAGAATGGAGGAATGAACAATGATAACAATTGAAGATTTAAAAGTCGTATATGGTTCAACGGTCGCTCTAGACATCCGAGAACCCATTAAGATTTTACCAACAGATAGAATAGGAATTATCGGATCAAACGGTGCAGGAAAGACCACACTGATTAAAGCTTGCCTGGGTTTGACGAAGTACCAGGGGAAAATCATTTCCGATGTGAAGCCGGAACAAATGGCTGTGCACATGCAGTTCAATGAGTATGTCGACACCGTGAGCTGTAAAGTGATTTTAGAAGCCGTATTGAATACCAATGTCAAAGACAATGAGATCCTAAAGGAATTAATTGATTTCTTTGATTTTGAAGAACACTTGAAGAAAAAATTTAAAAATTTGTCCGGTGGACAAAAACAACGCTTTACCCTAATTTTGGTGTTAATGCAGGATGCACCCATTACCTTTTTCGATGAAGTGACTACAGGCTTAGATTTTGAAACACGGCGCTCATTGATTCAAAAAATTCTGCAATGGTATGATCACAAGCAGTCTGCCATCCTTTTTGTAACGCACTACTATCAAGAATTAGAACAATTGACCAATAAATTAATGATCCTCCATGAAGGAAAAGTGGTTGCTTTTGATTCTCATCGTATATTATTTGAAAAATATTGCGGTCATTCTGTAGTAACCTTTGAAGCAACAGATGCACTGAACTTGGATGGTTATCGCCAATTAATCGCACCGGAGAATACCGTTGCCATTGCTTGTGATACGCAAGAAGAAGAGCTGGCATTAGTAGAATATTTGGTTCACAATGAAATGAATTTTAAAAGAAGCAATCAAGATATTGAATTATTGACGATGAATGTGATTGGAGGAAAAACAAGATGAAAGCTTATATCAAGTATGAATTGTTCAATTCTTTAGGGAATTTTTTTACTATTCTATTTGGAATTATATTTCCTATCTTAGTATCCTTGTTATTTTACTCGATTTTTGGTAAACAAGTTCCAGAATCAGAAATGGCTCTTTTTACCACTCAATTGTTTGTGACCAATTTGTTAGTTTCCCCCCTTGCCGTTGTGTTTATTGGCTTTGCTGCATTATTCTCCCAAGAAATTGAAAAAGAAGTTACCCTTCGAATGTCTTTGTTTGGCTATACTGAAGCCAAGCAAATGCAAGCAAAATTTTGCGCTCAGGCAATTATGTCTACCCTCTTAATCATTGTATATATCGCGGTGGTAGCTCCAATTATAAAGGTGCCCATGCCGACGGCATTTGGATTATTGGTCTTTGTAATTGGCTTGTGTTTATTGTCTTTCAGCCTATTTTTAGCCGCATATGGGATTTCTTTACTGTTGAAAAAATTTAGTACGACTTTTGGGACTGTCATGTCGGTGTATTTTTTAATCATGATTTTATCAGGGATGATGGGTATCCAAACCCATCAATTGCCAAAACCCATTCAAAGCATTGCAAAGTTGTTGCCCACAACACATATGATTGAAGATATTCCAAAATTGTGGCAGCAATCCCAATACAATTTGATGCCCATGATTCAGTCCATGATTTTTTTACTGGCAGTTTCCATTATTCTTTACTTACTAGGAATTGGTTCCAAAAAACGAAAACATTAAACTAGGTAAGCAAGGAAATTTTAGAATTGGCTAATGTTAAAAGATCTTTTGCAAGTTTCTCATCTTCTTATCTATCCGTACCCCAACTACATTATCGATATCGCATATTGCCGTTTTGATATTCTCCTCAAACCTGATTTAAAAGTCATCTTTGTATCCATATTTTAGAGCGAGATAATCAAAACGTCTTCATGTCTTCAGCCAAAAACACATTAAGCCTTTCAGATATGTCAAAGTAATCTGGATCACTTGCTTGTTCAGAAAGGGTTCTATCCTAGAACAGCAATCCAATTATGACAGTCCTCTTGAAAATACGCAGGAAAAAAGACCGCCATAGCGATCTCTTTAGCACACTAGTATTGTATTAAGAAAACTGGTTATTTTTTAATTGGGTGTCGTATCACGGTCTTTTGTTTGGCGATATTGCTTTTTCGTGGATCCGTCAAATATATTTCGTGGTGATACCTATCATCCGTGATGTCTACCCTATATCCATTCTCTACTGCAAATTTTTCCATTGCCTCAACAGTCTTCCCTTCATCATCATAAGAACCAATATGCATGCATTGTACACACAAGCCTTCATGATAATTGAAAAATTCCACCTTAGAAAAATCTGTTTTCTTTTTTCTAGTCACCTCTGCGATCGCCCACGTAAAATCTTTTTTTCTTATGAAATCAGGTAAGCGGATTAATGAAATCCAGTAAAACTTCTCCTTATGAGAACAATCAGCCCCTTGAATACCCTCTTGCCACCAAAACCCTTCTAAAGGTGGAACGACATATTCAAAAAATCCGTCAATTTTGTAGTTGCCTTTATAGCTCATTCTAAGAGTATAAGCCACAGAGTACAATAAACCTACTGCCTTGGCGTATTCACCGTCTTCCTCGTTTGGATTCCCTTTCCCTTTTACAGCAAGATAATTCATGGATGGTATTTCTATAATACTGGGTCTTTTTGACGGCATATAAAATTCCTTATACTCCTTTTTATAATCAAAAGCCATTTGTATCTCCTTTCCATCCTATGCATGAGAACGCAGTTTTTTTATTTGCCTTTTAATCTTCTTTATTGCCCAATTATAGTGGCTAGAAGTTGCACTAACACAGTAACTACCAATATTCGTAGTACCACTCCATTTAAAATGCTGCTTCTCAAACAACGCTTCATTAGAAAAACTTTCGATAAGTTCAAGCACTTCTTTATGACTTTTAAGAAGCATCCTCTTGGCATCTTCATATAGGGTATTCTGGTGTTTCGCCCAAAACTCCCTGTTCATATCACTGTATGTCCTCCAATTATAAGGCTTAGGTAAAAAAGATACCTCATGACCACTTTGATTGGATACAATCCAATGTATCAAAAGCTGATGCCACTCATATAAGTGAACTAAAATATCCCGCAAATTTTTATCCCGTTTCCAGTGCGCCTCTTTATCCTTTGGGTCATCACCAAAATGAAAAGACGAATTAAATTCCTCCATCGTCATACTGTCAATAAGTGTCCACATTTTATCAAATTGTTGATTTGCCACAAGGATTAAATCTGTTTTTGTTGCAGGTCTCGGCATATTATCTCCCTCCTTCTTGGCTCAGCATAACACATATAAGATGACAACAGCATGTCATGTTTTATTCTCTTTTTCAAATTTTTCTTTTAAGTGTTTAGGACTTATAATGCAAACATCCTCCCTATAGGATCTTAAAAAACCATATAGCCAGTTATCTTCAGGAATCTGTGCAGTTACACGAAGCCAACCATTGTCGCACTTTTCAATACAGCTTTCATCAAATTCATCATAAACGCGATAAGCAATCTGTGGTGAAAAAATAAGCGTGAGGGTTATAAGTGAATCTAAAGGTATCTGAGGCGTTTGGATGGGCGGAGGAGTGTAATTGTTTTCGGCAAAGCTCTCATCTGTTTCAGTTATATTTAATATGCGGTTGATCCTGAATGTCCGATAGTCCTGTCTTGTAGTGCAAAATCCCTGAAGGTACCACGCTTTTGATTTAAATACCAGTTTAAGGGGATATACTCTCCGTTCGCTTTCTTCGCTATAAGAACTAACATACCGAAAAGAAATAGCTTGTTTTCCTAGAATAGCATTTTTTAAAATGGCAAGCTTATGCTTATCTGAGTCGCTGTTCCCCCAGCGTGAAAAATCAATCTCGATCCAGTTGGTATCCGTCTTACCGAAAAGGACTTTTAACTTACTCAGGATACGCTTTGTATCAAGAGTATTTGCAACTGATAAGCTTTGAAGTGCAAAGAGAATCTGATTTTTATCATCTTCACTGAGAATAGCTTTATTTAGGACAAAGCTATCCATAATTGAAATACCGCCGCCCTTGCCTCGTATAGTATAAACAGGGATTCCAGCCATTGACAGGGCATCAATATCTCGAAGAATGGTTCTTTTTGAAACCTCAAAATGCTCAGCAAGTTCTACTGCCGTCATTTTCTTTTTGTCCATTAAAAGATATATCATCTCGAATAGTCGATCTATTTTCATAGTATCGCCTCCTATATCCAAGTATACCATTAAAACATGACAATAGTATGTCTTGGTGTTATCGAGAGCGCATTTTTGAATTCCTCCTGTTTACTATTTTCCTCAACTGGTTAAAAGATGAGAAAAAAATCGTTCATAATGCAACATGGTTAAAAAGAATATAAAAAAAGAAAGATTAAAAGTTTCGTGTATTACAATATAGTCTTAAAGGAGCAAAACAATTTAAAGAAGAAAAGGGAGCTAATGTCTTCCTCTTTCTATTCTATTTCAAAGTGGATCACTTTTGCTGCTTCTTCAAGCTGTAACCTGACCTCTTCTGGCAACAAATTCTTAAATGTTTGCAATGCATAGTATATTTTTAATTCACTCTCATCATACAAAAAATCCTCATTGGGATATCGCTTGATCAATGCGGCTATTACTGCAGAGGGAATCTTTCGAAAAATATTAAGGAGTTCCTCCTGCATCAAATCCGCATCCTGCAAAATTTCCAGCAAATCACCAAAGGAAGAAATTCTATTACAGATGATTTCTGCTTTTTCATCAGCGCTATTACACTGAAGAAGATGGTGAAGTATTGCCGTATAGGATTTGTCATCCATTCGTTGTCCATAGGATAACAGGATTTTTTGATGATCTTCTGGGGAGAAGGGAATCAAGAACACCTTGTCCAAACAATTATGATGTGCTGCATTTTTGATAGATACCGCAATTTTTGTAATACTGTTTCTTAAATAATTACTCAAGTCAGAGGAACAACCCAGTTCAGCTATTAATTTGTCCAATGCATTTTTTATCAATTGCTCAACTTCATCGGTGTCTTTGCCAGAAAACAGATTCGCTAAAGTGTGGATATCCTTGTGATTTAGATTCAAATCACGTCCTGCATGATGAGTTAAAATGCATCCAAGAGAAGCGATTAATACAGGCTCATAGACATTCAACAAAATTTTTTGATAGTCTTCATCCAGTCCACAAAGCAGGTGATGGACTGCAATTTCGGAGAAATATGAGCAAAACCTGTTTTCATGGGTAAGGTTTTGCAAATACTTTTCTATGAACTCTATCCCATCAAGATCATCCACGCCGTTGAAGGTTGGATAATCTGCTGTAATATGAATTTCTTGTGCAGAAAACTTTGGATGATATACCTTAAAAAAGCCATTAATCCCATCCACTGCCGTTAAACGATAAAACACATTTTTCGTTTTAAATAAGCATCTTTTCAGCCGCAAATGTGTCTGTTTCGCAATCAGAATCTTCCGGTTGATTTTTTTTAACCCCAGATAGAATAAGCGATCTAAATTCTCAGTTTTTAACCTATCAATCGCATCTTCAGGAGAAGCATAGGATTTCAACTGAACCCCCAATGTATATAAGATAGATGCTAATAAGTCCTGTGCTTTTTCTATTGGTATGGAACTGCTGGCACCATGATTAAAAAGTTCTGTCTGCTTGGCCAATAGTGTTAGACTTTCAATTTGTATACGCTCTATCTCTGTGTCTGAGAGCAATGCGTAAAATCTTCCCTGTTCAATTAATGAAGCAAAATAATTTTTCCCGCTCAATTTAGACCTGTCAATTAAATGTATTCGATCAATATTCGTCATCTATTTCCTCCGAGAGATCTGTCACATGAATACAGTTTAGCTTGCGAGCAAGCGTCGGTAATTCTCTCGCTGACAGCAATTCCAACGAGCCACAGCAAGTCCCATTAAAAGACTTTTGCATAAAAGCAATTAAATCATTGTCACTTATCCTATCTATCGTTTCATTTTTAAAAGAATAGAATATATCCACTAATTCATGCAGTGAATCTTCGTAATTTTCCTGAGTAATATAGGGAGAATCACAAAAAGCTAAAATGAGCTTATCTATTATGCCACCATTAAATTCAATTCTGCCTGCATTTTTAAGTGAATCAGACCTTGTTTTGACTAAAGCAATTGCCTGCTGCTCTGTCAAGGTTAGACCGTATTTTGCTGATTTTTCATTCATTTTCAGAATTTCGTTTATAGCCTGCTTTTGAATAAGGTTGCTATTCAATAACTCTAATTCAAAGCTCAAGTAACTCCCTCCTTATTGGTAGAAATGATCTGGCATAACCCTATAAGTGTTCTTTTAATAGAGAATTAATAATTTGTGTAAAACCATAATCAAGAAATTCATTCTCTGTCATACCGAGCTGTTTTTTAATAACAACTTCTTTTGTTTGGGCTAATGATAGTAATGATGAAATGTTGGACCACATAATATACACGGTTGCCATCGGATTGATATCTTCTCGTACCACTTTTTGTTTTATTCCATCTTCTATAAAGCTTGCAAGAACTTGATTAATTTCATCCCCTAGGGAAAATATTCGAGCAATTACCTCTGGAACATCCTTATCTCCAAACCCGGTTGGCTTTGCTTTTATCACACTGTCCATAGAACTAGGGGAATCATATTGATAGGACTTAAAAGCAGTGCAAATCATATGATACCTCCTAAAAAAATCTTTGCTTTTACTAAGTGCAGCATTAATATTCGCTTTCAGAGAAAGTAATCCTTTCTCGATAATATGGTATAGGATGTCATCCTTATTTTCATAATAGGAATAGATGGTTCTTCGACTGTATTCAGAAGCCTTTGAAATGTCGTCAATTGTAGTCTGGACAAAACCTTTTTCCAAAAATAATCTTTCAGCTGATATCATTATTTGTTCTCTATGCAAAGCGGCAACCACTTCTTTTTTATTTTCTCTGCCCATATTCTTAAACCTCCATTCTATTTAGTATACTAATAGTATACATTTTTTTAATTAACTTGTCAATCTTTACTATAGACCCCTTTTTTAATATAAGTCTTAATTCCCTAAGTTGAAAAAAGAAAAAATCCGCCACTTAAGGACAGATTTTACTTATAATAATTTCCACATATGCATTTACAGATATAGGTCTCTTTAATAAAATTCAAAATGAGAAAGAGTACAACTAGGGTAGAAAGAAAAAACAAATGAATGGCTTTTACATAATGACCGGTCGGTTCTATATAGGTAAATCACTCAATTCTTATGAATACTACTGGTTAAAACTCCAGTAGAAATTACAAAAACAATGAAACTTCCTATTAGCATGATATAGGGCTCCCAGATCCCAAAGGGAAAAGAGAAATATCGTATTGCATTGAACATATTTGAACTTGCTATGGGAATTAGATTAAATAACCCTTTTATCATCCCTGCAGAAGAGGATACAACTCTACTTCCTATCATATATAATATGCTAAAACTTACCCCCCAAATAATGCTTTTCGTGGTTTCTTTGGTTTTTAAAGATATATAGCCCATTAAAGTTGATAAAGCAATAACCCCAAGGAGCTGGGACAACATCATGATCAAAATGGATTGGCCTATGGAAAAATTGCCCAATGAGAATAAAGATATCATCTTAAAGCTACTTTGTAAGGGTTTTAAACCAATGATAGAACTGATCATCCCTATGGTTACCAATGTACAAATTAATATTAATGCAGTACCAAAGAATATTGATGGCAAAATTCGGATGAACATATTTTTTCTATAGTTTTTTGTCCCTTTAATGATTTCCATACTTTCATCTTCAAAGCTATTGGAATAGGTACCGGAAGCGAAAAAAATAACTAAAAATAAAATGATCATAAAAATGATTTGTATATTTTCTAGCCCAGTAGAATAAAGGTAATATCCAGGATATCGAACGAAGGGAGGTCTTACCTCCTTTAATTTTTCCAATGCAACTTCTTGATTTGCTGCTGGAAGATTGAGTTTAATTAATGCCTCAAATTTATTTTCCCAGGATTTATAAAAGTCTTTCGCTAGTTCATCCGGGTAATCCTGAACTTTATTCTCTGAATATAATATGCCCGGATAAGTATTTACTAGAGAATGGATGATGCTCACTTGGGACTGATAGCGCATTTCATCTGATTGTTCATCGCGCACCTTAATTAAGGATCTCAATAGATTCTCCTCATTAATTTCCCCCTCATATACAGCCTCTTCTGCTAAATTTTCAGAAATATATTTTGAATCATTGGTGATAAAAAGGTTTAAACCGATTGTAATCATAAAAATACCCAGTATAGAAAACAATACATATTTTGTATACAGTCTTCGTTTCATCTCTGCCAAAAACATATTTTTACCTCCTCACATATTTCCAAGAAGTCAATCCTAGACAAATAAAAATTAATATGATACTGATCCATACATTGAGGTCAAAAGCCAATACGGCTTTGCCTAAAACAGAAAGAATCGGAATACTATAAAATTTAGAATAGGAAAACATCAAACTGCCTGGTAAGGATAAGTGAATCCATTCTAATATTGGATTATTTAAATCCATTTGTATAGCCAATATAAATCCCCCAATGAGAATCAAAACAGTAATCATCATTGCGACTGAAGCTTTATTACTTCTCGATGAAATGAAAGTGGTAAATGCAGAGATTGTTATGGTCCCTATTAGACCAAAGGCCAACATACTTCTCATCATCTGCCCCAAAGTATAAGGCAGCACAGATGTCATACTTAACTGTATTGAAGTTTCCAGAGCATTTGTTGGGAGCATGTATTTTAAAATAAATATATAGAGTCCCATTCCTACTGCATATATGAAGGTTCCCATAAGAATCGGTATCAAGATTTTAGCGGCCAATAAGCTTTTTCGTCCGCCTCTTGTTGTGGATATGATTTCATCTAGTCCAGACTCCTTATCCTTTGCTATGATCCCACTAGCGAAGAATGTGACCATCATTAACAGCACAAAGCCAAATAATTGGATATGTTCAATGCCTTCACTCCATACTTCAAAGCCACCATAATAAGTATAGGGTTTTTCTACATCACTCCACATTTTAGAAGCTAACTTCTCTTCCGATTGATTTTTCGTATTTAATGGAATTAAATTTTCATAATACAAATTTTCACCTTCATAAAAATGTTGGCCAAAATCTTCCTGAAGCTCTCCATAGCTCACCAAATCTCTTCCCAATATAGTCCTTAAATAATAATCTTGCATAACAAGTTTATCGGCATAGACTGCCATCTGCAACAATTCATCACTTATTACTATTTCATATTCATCCTGTATTGAATCTAAAAACACTCTCCCACTTCGCTCAAAAATATCTTCCGTCATCTCTCCTGCGTATACATTTTTATCTTTAGCAGATGCTTCAATAGCTTCTATCCCACGAAGACCCGGATATGTGGCATTTCCCAAAAACCCTATTGTCTTACCCCCTACAATAAACCATGACCATAATACAGCTAAAGTAACAGCAATGCCTATATAAGATATACATTTCTTGGTTGTAAATTGACGCTTGATTTCAGAAATAAATAGATCCATTATTTATTTCACCACCTTTACTTTGGAAAGATAGTAATCATTTAAATCCGGTTTAACCCTTTCACTTTTTTCTAATGGTTTCTCCGCGATATATCTGATCTTTACCAGTCCTTCTTCTTCATTTCTAAAATTTATAATATTGTATTTTTCTTCTAAGGTATTCATATCTTCTTCTTTTACAATGGTTTCAAAAACTGTACCGTCAATACTATGGATTAATTCATTGCTTTTACCGACTTCAATAATTTTCCCCTTTTCCATAATCACAAGATAATTGGCAATAAACTCTACATCAGAAACAATATGGGTAGAGATAATGACGATCTTCTCTTTACTGATCTGGGTTAGGTACTTTCTAAACTTTCTTCTTTCTTCAATATCTAGTCCTGCAGTAGGTTCATCGATAATCAATATATCCGGATCATTGAGCATGGCTTGACAAATCCCTACCCTCCTTTTCATTCCACCGGAGAGTTTATCTACTTTTTTATTTTTTACATCTTTCAAATTAAATTGTTCAAGTAATTTTCCAATGCGTTTATTCATCGTCGCCTTATCAATCCCTTTTAGAACAGCGATATATTGCAAAAAATCATTCACACTTTGATTTTTGTCATATCCAAAATGCTGAGGCAAATAGCCTAATTTATCTAGATAATCACTTCCTAATTGAGAGATTGAACGCTCATCTAAATAAATGTTTCCTCTACTGGCCTTTACATTTCCTACCATCATTCTCATAAGCGTGGTTTTACCGGCCCCATTGGGTCCTAAAAGACCCCATAACCCTGGTATAAACTTTACACTAGCGTCACTTACAGCCTTTAAATCTTTGAATTTCTTTGTCACATGATCGATTTTGAGTTCCATTTCTATTCCTCCCTTAAAAAGAGTAGCTTCGCTACTTTCGCTAGGGAACCTTAGGTTCCCAAAAGGCAGCTTTCAGCCTGAGCACCTTCTTAAAACAGCAGGGGATATTCCCCTACAACTCCTGCTATACAAAAAACAAACCTTTATCTAGCCATTATTGTATCAATGGCTAGATAAAGGTTTGTTCAGAATTTATATATCTTTTATGAAGATTTTACTAAGATTTTGGCAATATAAGGGTAAAAGTTGTCTCCCCATCCACACTTTCCGCTTTTAATCTTCCATTATGTCGTTCAATAATCTCTTTGGCTATAGCAAGTCCCAATCCTGAACCAGAGGATTGTCCCCTTGATGAATCCCTACGATAGAACTTTTCAAATATCAGTTCAAGTTCTTTTTCAGATATCATACTTCCCAAGTTTGTAATCTTTATAACACTTTGATCTTGTTCTTCCTTACCTAAAATCTTAATAACAGTATCTTTGTCACTATAACTAATGGCATTTTTTAATAGATTATTTAGCACCCTAGCTAAAAGATTACCATCTGCATATATTTTAAAGTTTTGCTCAATATCAGATTGGAATTTTAAATTTTTTGGATTAAGAAGGGGATAAAGTTCTTCTGTTATCTGCTCTAAGAAAAATCCTCCATCTATTTCTGTCCTATGTAAAGGTATTTCTTGGAGATTAAATCGAGTAATATCAAAAAACTGATTGGTCAATTCTTCTAAATGATAAGCCTTGTCTAAGACTTTCTGTAAATAATCTGCCTGAACTTCTTGGGGGACTCTAGAGTCTTCTAAAATATTTAGATATCCGATAATACTCGTTAATGGCGTCTTTAAATCGTGAGCAAGATAGGTAACCACATCATTTTTCTTTTGGATCTCTATTTCTTTCTCTTTCTTTACATTTTCAATTTCTTTTAAAATTGTTTGAATCTCCATATCAATCAATTTTAAATCTTTTGTATCTGCTGGCCTTCCGCTGCTGCTTAATACACGAACCCTATTTCCGATCTCTTCTATAACCCTCAGTCTTTCATGATTACGGGCATTTTTAGTAAATATATAAATAGTAAACTCTAAAGTTAAAAACCCTCCAACAGCTACAAATATTAATATATCTTTTAATCTATCCCATCTAAAAGTCCCTCTTATCCTAGGAACCCCCGCGAAGATAACTTCTTCTGTATCTTCTAATAATGTTCTTACAAAAAACTCTGCTACACTACCCTCAAGATATAGATCAATAAATACAAGGACCAATATAAAAGTGATAAAAGCAATAATATAATAATTGCGTTTTTTATTTTTCAATGATATAACCTACTCCCCATACGGTTTTAATATATTCTGGTTTTTCAATAGAATCTCCTATTTTTTCTCTTAAATTTCGAATATGAACGGTTATCGTATTGTTTGTCTTTGAGTAATACTCCTCTTTCCAAATCAAATTTAAGAGTTTTTCACCACTTAATACCTCACCTTTTCTTTCCAGTAGGATATTTAAAATGTTAAACTCTGTTGGCGTAAGCTTAATCTCTTTTTCATTCATCTTAACTGCTTTGCTCTTTTTATTTAAAGTAAGTGCTTTATAATAGAGGGTATCCTTGTCTGATTGACTATTGGTATATTTATTCGAACGCCTTAATTGAGCTTTTACTCTGGCAATCACCTCTAAAGGGTTAAACGGCTTTGTAATATAATCATCGGCACCATAACTTAAACCTAAAATTTTATCATGATCAGCGTCTTTAGCTGTAATCATAATAATAGGATAATAGTAGTTTTTACGGATGTTCTTGCATATTTTCAACCCATCAATGTCTGGAAGCATTAAATCTAATATCACTAAATCTGGTTCTTTATCCAGATAGTCCATAGCTTCACCGCCACTTCCTGCCTCCCAAACTTCATAAGACTCCCCTTCAAGATAAATCTTTAAAATGGTTCTGATATCTACATCATCTTCAATAATTAATATTTTTTCCATAATATCACCAATACCATTATATCCTAAGTTGTCTCTGAATTTATTTAGAAATTATAAAGATTTCATTTTTGATTTCGAAAATGAATGGCCAGATAGGATGTATTATGAAAAGTGATAAGTGTAGAATTTTATATGAACTCTATTATTTTCCTTGGTTTTTATGGCTTAATTCAAAGGCGTGTTGTCTAATTAAAGGAAATGCAATTTAATAAAATAATACTCATGGGGACTTTTCTGTTATAATGTTAATGCTCACAATTAACAGAAACAGAGAAGAATAATGAAAAGAAGATAAGTAAAATTATAAATAAAGATCTCAATGATATCCATAGTATTTATTAATCTCTGTATATAAAATGTTGTGAAATACATATCAATAGGAATTTGTTAAGGAGGCTAGCATATGAGATATAAGGATAAGGATATTGTTTTAAAAGATGGAACAAAATGTTTACTTCGAAGTCCAGATGAACAGGACGCAGCTGCTATGCTACAGTATATGAAAATGACTTCGACAGAAACCCATTACATGGTCAGATATCCTGAGGAAATACAGCTAACGGAAGCAAAAGAAGCAGAGTTTTTGAAGAATTGTTTAGAAAGTGAACAGGACATCATGATTGCGGCTTTTGTGGATGGTGAATTAGCTGGAAACGCTGGTTTAAATTGCGCAAACAACTTTATGAAAATAAGGCATAGAGCCGTTTTGGGTATTTCTATAAAAGAAAAATATTGGAATAAAGGGATAGGCAGTACATTGATTCAGGAAGCCATAAAGATGGCAGAAGTTATAGGCTATGAACAAATTGAATTAGGTGTATTTGATGATAATACCAAAGCCCAAAAACTTTATCACAGATTTGGCTTTAATGAATGGGGAAAAGTGAAAAATGCTTTTAAATTAAAAGATGGAACCTATTGTAATGAGATGATAATGGGGAAAATACTAAGGTCAAACTAAATGTCCTTAGAGGATTTATACGGAAAATGTTCTGAAAAAAGAATGATTCTATCAATAGAAGACAAGGGTAGTGAAAAACAAATGAAACTCCCCCTTGTCTTCTTCACCAATTCTATCCCTTACGAACTTTGCACTTCTAACGCATTTTTGGCCATCTGAACATATTCCTCAATATCAGATACCATGGCAAACTCAGCAATTGCAACTCCATATGCAGCGTCCAGTTCAATAATATGCTCTTTCATCTTAGGCCAGTAATAACCTCCAGCTTCTTTATAGGCAAGAATCAAAGCTTCTAGTCCTTCTTCTCCAAAAGCCTTATAGTTAAAAACAAAGTCGTTTGAAACATCTGTAACCTTAGCTTCAGTCCAGTCAATTAATCCAGTTACATTCGCTTCTTTATCTATCATGGTATGTCCGGCATGTACATCTCCATGAATCAGTCCAGTTTTCTTAGGCCAAATTTCATCATTATTAACCCATGACTGCCATCTGTTCCATAGTTTTTCACCTACACCAAACTTTGTTTTTACATCCTCCATACGCTGCTTCATAGACCTTCTTGCTTCTTCTGGTGTTTGGACGACCAGGCCAAGTTCAGCTGCTTTATCATGGGGTATGCTATGAAGCTCTGCTAACACTCTACCAAGAGACTTATGAAAGGATTCTGGAACATTGTTAATATCTATCTCCCAAACATAGTTTCCTATATTATGATCAATGGTTCCTGCTGGCACACCATCTAACTTCTTGTATGCTATTAGGTCCTCTGTGTAAATGATCCAGTTTGGCACTTGAAAAGATTGTGCATACTGATTTATCAAATCTAATGCTTGTTTTTCTACCTTTGTTCTTGGCATTACATCTTTCCGCCTAGGTAATCTAAGCACCCAATCAATTCCACTTTCATCTTGGGCAAATACAACTTGAAAATCCAGCCCAGATTCATTAAACTGCATTGTTTCTTTCTTTAGAATAAGATTATGTTTTTCAGTCATTTTTATAATTTGTTGAATATCTTTACTCATTAAAATCACTCCTGTCTGCAGCTTGTATCTATCCATTATAAACTTGCTGCATGCTTTGATATATTATTAATAATTTCATCCCAATCGTCATGGTGTAGTTCATGTCCAGTACCCTCTAGGGTAACTAATACCGCGTCCGGTATAATTTTAGAAAGATAAACTCCATGCTCGTAGGGAATAATAGGGTCTTCTGTTCCATGTATTACCAATGTAGGAACATTGATTTCACTAGTTCTAGATAAATATATCCCCTCATCTCTTATAAATCCGTGATTCTCCCTACTCTGCAAATTGCTAGCTCTATCAAATTCCTGCTCATTTAGTCTTCTCGCTTTCTCTTCATCAAATATATATTTAGACCCTATAAGAACTCTACTTTTTTTGAGAAAACATTCTACCACTTCATCTTTATTTTGCCAATTTTTGATTTTAAGCTCTGCTAAGACTTCTGCTACTTTACTATCCTTTTTAGGAAGACTCGAATCGAAATTTGATGTCATAATTAATGAAATACTAAGAACCCTGTTGGCGTGTTTAAGAGCGACTATTTGCGTAATTATTCCCCCCATAGACATACCAACTATGTGAGCCTTATCAACCTCATAGGCATCTAGCACCTGCATTGCATCGTCTGCTAAATCCTCAAAGGTATACTCTGGATGACCATATTTGTAAGTAATTGACTTACCTACATCTCTATTGTCATAGCGTATAACATGAAACCCTTGATTGCTTAGTTTCTTACAAAACTCTTCTCCCCACCAAATCATTGATGCAGTAGCTCCCATAATTAACAAGATCGTTGGATTGTTAATGTCTCCAAAACTCTCAGTGCAGATATGAACATTATTAAAACCAATTATTCTTTCTGTCATAATTTATCACCACTTTTCTACTTTCATTTGATAATATTTTTACCTAGACTACATTAATCCCGAGCAATTTGATTAACAACAGCTTCGAATAATAACTCTCTAATTTTTTCATAATCATATTGCTGCAGTTCTCTCTTTTGAGAACCTATTAATAAAGCTAACTTTAAAACCCCAGCTATAACGCCTGGGTCTTCATCAATAATCTCCTGAGAGTCTTGTCTTGATTTGATAAATTCCATAAGAGGGACGATGCTTCTTAGCTGCTCTGAGCCAACATACTCTGGATTTAACTTTCTAGATACAATTTTGTACTCCTCAAGGTCATAAACCAGTCTTTGAGTTAAAATCTTAGATTCTAATTCTAAAGCCATCTCGTTTAAGTACATTTTTATAGCTGAACGTATATCTTCAGCAGCGATAACCTTTGGCCATACCTGTTTTTCAATTTGCTCTCCCTCAAGTGCTAACAATTCCATATATAGCATTTCCTTTGACTCGAAAAATATATAAAAAGTACTCTTTGCAATTCCAACTGATGAAGTAAGATCCTCAAACGAAGTACTCTTAAAACCTTTATCTATAAAAAAACCATAGGCAACTTCAAGCAATTCCTTTCGAATTTTTTCTTTTTCTAACTCTGTAAATTTAGCCATCCCCTAAACCACCTCCATATATTGAGAACATAAAAACAATATGTTTATTTGTTTTTATGTTAACATATATAAAAATCTCAGTCAATTAAATTTTACTTGTTTAAAATAAAAAAGAGCTACTATATAGTAACTCCTTATCAATAAATTATTATGTATTCAACCTGTCAAATTGGGCTTTATCAAGGCATTAGCCTAGCAATCAAAAACATTATTGCATTAATCTTCTTTAATGCCCTCTGATATCATGTTGTGTCACAGCATCATAATAGCTTCCTATGATGTAATATCCTTTGGCCTCAGTCATGCTATTAAAATGTGTAAATTCAATAAAACTGTGCGTTTCTGGATATTGTGAAGTCAAATCCTCCGGCACAGGCCAAAACAGAGGTTCATAAGCAACATAAGATATTTTCATTTCTTCATACCAGTGGAACAATTCTGCCTCCGGTAGTTCAGATTTGATTAGGGCTCCTGCCCAAATTTCCACATGATTGCCAGTTCCAGTGATGTTACCACAATAATTATAAGTTTCGACTATCTCGGTTTGAGGTGGTAGCTCTATATTTAGATATTCTTCTTTTATTCTTTCTGCCCTAGCGTCATTAATAGCGGGGCAAATCAGCGTTAAACTTACAAAGTAAATGACTGAAATAGTGATTATAACAATCAATAAGACCGCTAGCACTCGTTTTAATCTCTTCATAGATCACCTGTCCTTTCTCCCAAAGATAATTTCTCAAATATAAACTTACAAATTCTTATTTATCTATCCTCTTAAATTATATCTTCACATTAGTAAAACATCAATAAAAGAAAAATAGTAGATGTACCATCAGAAGCCAGGATCAAGATAAACGGCTACGTCGTCCTTGCTTTCTTCTGGTACTCCTCTGTGGAAGAGCAATACAACCGTGTTGTAGAGGGAATTAATTTCCCTCCATAATAGCATTGAGGAGTTTATAATGAAAAAGCCCAGTGACGGCTATCTGCATGAGAAAATTATCACTGGACTTCTAATAGTTATTTTCATATTCTAGAATCAAACTATAGGCTTCATAAGGGGAAACATGACACATTCTCTGATTGGACGATCCATCAGGACAGAGAAGAATCTCTCGGATACACCAAATCCAAAGGCTGGCGGCATACCATATCGAAGGGCTTCAACAAAGGATGCATCATGCTCATGTGCATCAGCATCGCCCTCTTCTCCCATTGCACGTTGCTCTTTGAACCGCTCCTCTAGATCAATGGGATTATTAAGCTCGGTGTAGCCATTCCCCATCTCTGAACCAGCAAGAATAATCTGCATCTGAGCCACTTTTCTTTCGTCTTCTTTAAGACGTTTAGGTAGTGGATTGAGTTGTACCGGTTGACCAACCAAGAATCCTGGGCCAGCAATATCCTTTCTAACAACCTTCCAAAGCACATCCACCAATCTCCAAAAACCTGCTTTAGGATCATACTCAATTTTTTTCTCATCAAGTTTCTCCATAACAGCTTCCTTGGTAGTATTGTAGATGTTTATACCTACCTTTTCTTCTATGATCGTCTCGAAATCATAGATTTCCCACTCAGCATCTATGTCGATTTCAAAGCCACGGGATGTGAATTTTGAAGTACCCATTACCGCTTTTGTGACACGTCTGTACATTCCCTTACAAAATTCCATACCCATCTTGAAGTCTGCATATGCCCAATAAAGCTCCATCTGTGTATAGTCCTGAAGATGCTCGTTACTTACGCCCTCATTCCTAAACTGTCTTCCAATCTCAAAGGTCTTCTCATAACCTGCAACTAGCAATTTCTTCTGCCATAGCTCACCCATTGATATTCTCAAGAACACTTCAATGTCTAAAGCATTGTGATGGGTAGCAAAAGGTGTCGCTGCCGCACCGCCAGATGAAGTCTCAAGAATAGGCGTCTCAACCTCAAGGAAGTCATTTTCAATCAGATAATTTCGGATAGTGCTCCAAAATTTCTGCTTTTTCATGAAGATTTCCTTTACGTCCCTATTCATTATCATGTCTAAATATCTTTTACGAAGCTTTTCATCTTCATCAGTGATACCGTGGAATTTTTCAGGAAGCGGCTTCAAAGCCTTTGTTAAATGGACATATCTTTTAGCCTTGATGCTAATTTCACCTGTATTGGTTCTAAATACAGTACCTCTGATACCAACGATGTCTCCGATATCGCACATACTGAATACTTGGAAGTCCAATTCACTCAATACATCCTGCCTTAGATAGATCTGGATCTGCCCATCATTATCTTGAATGTGCATGAATCCAGTCTTCCCTTTGCTTCTCTTTGTCATTATTCTTCCAGCAACTGCGACTTGGATTTGGTTCTTCTCTAGTAACTCCTTTGGTGTATCGATATACTTAACCTTCAACTCTTCAGAATAGTGTGTCACATCGAATCTGCCACCAAATGGATCAATTCCCAACACTTCTAGCTTCTTAATCTTATCAACGCGAATTTGCTCTTGCTCACTTAGTTTTCTTTCCATATCTAACTGTTTATTCATCGTTTCATCGCATGACCTCGTCATGCTCCCTCCTATCAACTCGTGTTTATTTTTCCAAATAAAAAAGCCCCTTACATATATGTAAGGAGCGTGTCAACGCGGTACCATCCTAATTTATCACTCTTGATGGGATAACGGTCATTAACCGGCTAGCTACAGCAACTCATGAGTCTTTATCCATATCCATACCTGTCAGTTTCCACCAATCACTGACTCTCTGTGAAGTACTTTTGATATTTCATTTCTCAATCAAAGTTCTAATTTAAAATTTAATACATGCTACCATATAACCCAGCACTTTGCAAGAGGTTTTTTGAAAATTATGAAACATATTCTATATATTTTAGCAAATGTATATTCCTTTAGCCATTATATTCACTTAATAGGCGGGAACATAGCCAACCTAGCAATCACCTGATTTACCAAAAAGAGCACTCCAATTAGGAGTGCCCTCGACCATAATCATTGATATGCTAAATGTTACTTCTTCTTCACTGGAATCCAGATTTCACTTCTATACTTTGGATTATTCGTGTCCTGGCTCTCATTCCACAAAATCTCTGGACCTTCCACTGCCTCATATCCTGATGACGGAAACCATTCTGAATAGATCCTCCCCCAAATATTTTGCAGTGTTTCTGGGAATGGTCCAATGGATTGGAATACTGCCCAGGTACCAGCATTAATTTTTAATACATCAAATTCTGTGGTTTCATTACTTGATGTTGCTACTCCGATGTAATGATCTAACTCTCCTTTTTCTTCCATTCTTCCCTCTGAAAAGTTAGTGGAAGCACTAATAATGCCTATTGGTTCTTCATTTGAAATTGATTTTAATTGTTTAATAACCTGAGGGGTTAAAAGTTCAGTCATTTTTGCAATCTCTGGATTGACCCCTTCAAAAATAATGGGAACTCTCTTTTTAAATCCTACTAAATTAAATGATTCTTTTTCAACAATGCGATAGTTCATTTCACATCCTCCTTTAATGGATAATTGAAAGGTCATTCTTGGATAAGCTTTTAGCTGTGTATTCTCACTTCTTGCTTCAGAAGGGAGAATGCCATGCATAGAATAAAAAGCACGGGAAAAAGAATCGGCTGAACGATAACCATATTTAACAGCAACATCGATTATTCTCAAATCCCTATCTTTCAAATCAAGGGCAGCCAAAGTTAGCCTTCTTCTCCGAATATACTCTGATAAACTTATACCTGATAAAAAAGAAAACATCCGCTTAAAATGATATTCTGAGCAGTAAGCAATTTTCGATATTTTACTATAATCCATATCCTCAGTTAAGTGCTCTTCAATGTATGCCAATGCATGATTCATATTGCTTAAAGAATCCATTAAATCCCCTCCTTTCATCATCAATGTTATCAAAGGATACATTTATCCATCCGACAATCTGTGCACAATATAGTCGAGTGAACTCAGTGCACATAGAAGCAGGAGGATGAACTTATTGCTTTTTCTCTTTATTATAACAATAAGCCATCAAAATCGGCAAAGGAAAGCAGTAATCACTAGGAATTTCGATATAGGAACTCTTGGCTTTTAATCTTTCTAGAAAATGATTTACCCTTGCGGTCTACTTATTTTCCGGTGATAAATGCAAACATCTAATGTACAGGTTTATAAAAAATCAAAGTATTCAGACATAATGGTATAATTCATAAAAATGAAGAATACATTTTATTGTATTGTTTTATTCTCGTGTTTTTAACACGTTTTTGGAGGGATTATAAATGCACAATCATAACGGATGGTATCCATCAGATAAGGGGAATCCACGGCGTGCAACCCATTCGCAGACAGTGGGTGTACGGGGACCAGTCCTTATACAGGATACCGCCCTACATGAAACCTTGGAAGACTTTGTATTCTCTACTACACTGCCAAGACGTATCCATACAAAAGGGTATGGTGCTTTCGGATGTTTTTACACTACTCACTCAATGAAGCAATATACAAAAGCCAAATTTTTGCAAACACCTAATCAACAGGTGCCCGTGGCGGTGCGTTTCTCTTTCGCTGCAAGCAATCAGGGAACACCAGACACTTCTAGAAATGTTCGAGGATTCAGTACCAAGTTTTATACCGATGAAGGAATCTTTGATCTGCTCTGCAATCATCTCCCTGTCTTTTTTGTACGGGATGCCATTCGTGTACCGAATATAATTAGCCATCTTTCGCCTTCACCAGTGAACAATCTGCCCGACCCAGAGAGGCTTTGGAGCCTATTTGCCAAGTACCCCGAAGCAACCAATATGCTTATATGGTTTTTCTCAGATCTGGCAACGGTAAAGAGCCTTCGCCATATCAAGGGATATAGTGTAAGCACCTATGTCTGGCGCAATGCACAGGGTGTTCGGCACTATGTAAAATACCACTGGCTCCCTCTAGCAGGGGTGAAGTATATTGACCAACAGGAGGCTCAGCGACTGGCATGCGAAGACCCTAATATTTCTGGACGTGATCTGTATGACAGTATAGCAAAAGGCAAGGCTGTGGAATATGAACTGCGTGTACAGCTGATGAATCCTGAAGATGCAAAGACACTTCCCTTTGATCCTTTGGATGATACCAAGGTATGGGATGAAACCCGATATCCCCTTTTACCCGTTGGACGAATGGTCTTAAACCGCAATCCAGTAAATTATGCTGAGCAGGTAGAAAAATTGGCCTTTAATCCGGCAAATTTACTCCCCGGCCTAGAATTTTCAGACGACAAGGTATTACAGGGACGTACATTTATTTATTCAGATGCACAGCGTCATAGACTGGGTCCTGACTATCGTGATATCCCTGTCAACAAACAGCCAAATTGGTCTCCTGCATCTATGGTATCCAGTGGAAACGGCAGATATGTAGCCGGAGAAATTATGCGAGCGGAAATCCCGAATCCTGACAATTTTACCCAAGCCACTCAAAGATATGAATCCTTTTCTGCAAAAGAAAAGAAGAATCTTGCAAATAATATTGCATCAGGGCTTGTGAATGCTCGACCTAATACACAGAGCGCTGTCCTATGGCATTTAGAGCAAGTTTCCCCTGTACTTGCAGAAACGGTCAGAAATCAAATGCTTTTGTATGCCGATCCAGGAAAAAGATAGATCCCTTTACTTGAATTCTTTCTTATGATTTGGGGAGGTCTTCAGATTATTTTCCTATCATTATTTTGATTTTATTTTCTATACATTAAAAATCCATTCTGCCGACCTCTGGAGACTGTATCTAAAAATCTTGCTTCTGCATCAGTATTTTTTTCTAAAAAAGGGCTAAAATCCAGCGTTTTTCGCTTTAATTTTAGCCCTTTTTTAGCTTTTTAATCTTAACTCTGTTGGGAGGTTCATTGAAAAATTCATAATAAATATTAGAACTCGGTAGCTTACCTTATCCACATAAAATTAACTTAATAGGTTATAACTCTTTTAACTGTCTTTCGTTTGCTTAATGAAAGAGCATGTATAAGGTATTGATAAATACACTGTGTCTATATAACTATCTTAAATTACTTTAATTAAATTTTTACCAATGCCTTTAGTTTTCCAAAAATGATAATAAAGGTGTGATGGTATTTTTATCTGTAAAATCAACTTTTCCTCCATAGGTAGCTAAAAGTTCCCGATCATCCTCTGATAATTCATCAGAATTTTTCTTAGAAATTATATTTTTTAGCATTGCCATCATAGATTTATGTATTATTCCTAATTTCTTATAATCAATTCCACCACGCAAATGAAAAAATTTTATAGTATCGCGCATTTCTTTTGAAAAATTCTTTTCTATAATAGGAAGAAAAACTCCTTCCCTATCCGTTGAAGCTAAGCCTACTGTAAAAACGATTATCTTTTTATCTTTTAAAGACTCATAATTCTTAGTAATGATGGAGATTCCGGCAATTCCACTTGCATATAATCCACCACCATAAACAATGGTATCGTATTCCATCAGTTTCTTTATCCCTATTCCTGAAGATCTAAAGCAATCCCCTTTAGTTTCTTCAGCTATCCACTGCGCATATCTTTTCGTGCTTCCATATTTTGATTTATATACTATAGCTATATTATTCATACACTCTCCCTCCTTGTTTTTCTATTTACTTAAAGCATTCTCTATTGCTTTAAGCATAACTTTACTACTTACAGTTGCTCCTGAAACTACATCAACCTCTAATGTCTGTTTCTCCATTACACGGTCATTAATTATTTCTGCTTTTTCTCCAAATCCGTTTTGGTGCTCTAATATCTTAATTTCATGTATTTTATGATTCTTAATCTGAACTTGCACTATAACTTTAACTGGTGATAGGATATATTCTCCCATATAGATACCATCATCTATGCTTGATAATTCCAAAGTAGAAATAACTACATTATCCGCCTGTTTAACTATATTATTCTTGACTATAGTCCATGTCAGTCCAAGCAAACAAATTAATAATATTATTAGGATAATAGCCTTCTTTTTCACTTTCTAAGACCTCCAATAAATTAAGATAATTCTTCTTCAATATCATAAATATTATCCATCAACTTAAATAAGATCTTATCTAGTTCTTGAACCTCACTATTTTTTAACCCCCTAAAAAAATCTTCAATAAAATTATCATCCTTATTTTGTCTCGTTTTTACATACTCTTCAATTTTCTTTGTAGAAAATATTCGAAGCACACGATTGTCCCGTTCATCTTTCTTAATAGTTAAAAAGCCCTTTTCTTGAAGTCGAATGGCAAGTTGTTTTGAATTTTGGTGAGAGGTTCCCATTTGATTAGCTAATTGGCTAAGTGTAGGGGGGCTTTCGAAAAAGGTTGTCAATGTCAACATAAAAAACCATTGCTTGGTTGTAAGTTCATCAAGAAAACTATTCCCAATGGTCTCCAATTTATTGGATAGTAAAAATATCGTTCCAAAAATACGATATCTTTTATCAATATCATCTAATTTTTCTAATTCTTTCATATCAATCTCCTTATAGAATAAAATAAAGGTAATGTGTTACCTTTATTTTATTCTATATTAGCTTAGTCATTGTGTCAAATTAAATTATAGTAATTAAAATACTTATTTCCCTTTCTTATTTAATCCTTAAAATCCATATAATACTAATGCTTTTTATAATTGTTTTAGATCTCTCTTATCTACCATCACCCAAATTATCCTATGTCATTTATAAACCATCCCAAAACAAGGTCAAAAAGCAGTGTTTCTCTACCGCTTCTTGACCTCAAAATTCCCCGTCATCTACTCTATATTATTTCTAAACCCTATGCCTTCTTCCCTGAATCACAATACGTCATCAGAATTATACTCTCCCTCCCTTTCGAGCGGTGCCTGCGCTGTTTCTCTTTCTTCACTACTAGGGTGAGAATTACAAAACTGTCAACTTATGAGATGTTTTTTAAAAATTTGCTTTAATTTTATTGCAGCTTTCTGAATATCTGGTTGTGAAATAATGGCAGAAACAACAGCTAATCCATCTATTCCAATGTCAATAAATTTTACCGCGGTTTCCTTGTTTATTCCTCCAATGATTACAATAGGAAGTGGGATAGATTTTCTTATCTGCGTAAGTTCATCCATAGATGTAAGTTTTGCATCTGTTTTTGTATCTGTGGTAAACATTGCTCCAACTCCAAGATAATCTGCATCGTCTTTGTACGCCTTGATCGCTTCTTCAAAGTTCGATACAGACACACCAAGGATTTTATTGTCTCCTATCAATTTTCTCGCAATTCTTGCTGGTATGTCACTCTGGCCAATGTGTACGCCTGCTGCATCAACTGCCAATGCTATATCTATTCGATCATTAATGATTAAAGGAATTTGATATCTATCTGTAATATCCTTTATCTTTATAGCCATTTTGAAGAACTCTAGAGATGAACAATTCTTTTCTCTAAGTTGTATCACTGTACAACCACCTAAAATAGCTTGCTCCACAGCATTCTCTAATTTCCCCGTACTCATCACTTCTCTATCTGTTACAAGGTAAAGGGTATAATCAATATTTGGTTTCATCTATTTTCTCTCTTTCTAATAAAAGTGTGCTGTTCATATTTGACAAAGCATCAATAACACTAATGTGGAAGCTCCCTGTTCCCATTACTCCTACTTTTTCAAATGCAATCTCTCCGGCAATTCCCATTGCAGCAATTCCAGCAGCTGTAGCTGTGTAATAATCCTTTGTTACCCCACAGAAACTACCCACGAGAGCAGAAGTCATACATCCTGTACCGGTTACTTTAGAAAGAAGTTTATGACCATTAGCTATTTTAGCAACTTTAATCCCGTCTGAAATGATATCCACCTTTCCTGTAATTCCTACAACACATGAGTATCTATGGCAAACTAATTTTGCAATACCTACTGCATCATTTTTTTCATCTACCATAGATGTATCAACTCCCTTTGTGGAAGACTTAAATCCTGCTATAAAGGAAATTTCTGATAAGTTCCCACGAATTACATCTATTTTTACCTGCCTGAGAATTTCCTGTGTTGTTTGATTTCGTAGCGTTGAAGCTCCTGCACCAACGGGATCAAAAACTACAGGAATATTTAGCTCATTGGCTTTTTTACCCGCCATAATCATTGAATCAATCGTATGTTGGTTTAAAGTTCCTATGTTAATTACAAGGGCAGAGGATATGGAAACAATCTCCTCCACTTCTGCAGCATCGTCTGCCATAATAGGGGATGCCCCAATTGCCAAAACTGCATTTGCACAATCATTTACTGTCACATAGTTGGTAATGTTGTGAATCAATGGATTTTTCCCCTTGATTTCATGAAGCAAGTCCGTACAAGCATTCATTAAGTTATTCATTTCTATTTCCAACCTTTCTTTTATTTATAATGAAACATAAAACACCCATTATCAGCATTACAGGAATTGTGATTCCAAGTGTAATCAGAAATAAGTGGTAGCCAAGAAAGAGACCTAGCTACATCTATTTCAACATAAATCCCCTTCACTTTTCTTAATATGCAAACCATTTTTATATAAATCATAGAAATGATGTGTTGGCCCATTACCTTTACCTATATTTAATGAATGTTTAATTGCTGTTGTAATATATTCCTTAGCCTGGTCTACCGCAGCAGGCATTGTCATACCAAGAGCAAGATTAGAAGCAATGGCTGAAGAGAAAGTACATCCTGTTCCATGGGTGTTTTGAGTATCAATTCGTTGGCTTTCAAAATAATAGAACTCTTTCCCACTATATAGAATGTCAAGTGCATCTCCAATAGCATGACCCCCTTTGACAAGAACGTTTTTGCACCCCATATCATAAATAAGTTTTGCCGCTGTCTTCATATCTTCTGTATTGATTATCTCAATATTTGATATCTTCTCAGCCTCTGGAATATTAGGCGTAAGTAAATCAGCATAGGGTAGTATAACCTGGATCAATGCATCTATGGAATTAGGGTCCATGAGAGGGCAACCATTTTTCGCATACATAACAGGATCAATGACAACATTATTGGGCTTATATTGCTCCAGTTTCTTTGCTACTGCTTTCATACAAGGTTCTGTAGACAGCATACCAATTTTCACAGCATCAACTTCAATATCTTCAAATACTGCATCAATCTGTTTTTCGATCATATCTGGGGTGATATCCTGTATGGCTATAACACGGCTTGTGTTTTCAGCTACAACAGAAACAATTACACTCATTCCAAACACCCCATGTGCAGAAAACGTCTTTAAATCCGCTTGTATTCCAGCACCTCCACTGCAATCTGACCCAGCAATACTAAGTACCTTTTTCATTAAAATTCCTCCTTTATGTATATATAATAAATTAGGGTGCTTCTCTATATAGAGAAGCACCCTAATCATATACAAATTTCGTATGTGATTTGCTTCCCTACGTCGGTATTAGCCAACAGGTTCAAAGGGTCAGGTTTTACCTTCTCAACTACTATGTAGTTCCCCCGCAAATATAAATTATGTAATATTTAATTTTATAAATAAAAAGGACGTTCCCACAATAGAGAGCGTCCATAAATACTATATCGTATTGATAGGCTCCCTACGTTGGTGTTAACCAACAGGTTCAAAGGGTCAGGTTTTACCTTCTCAACTACTATGTAGTCCCCCTGCATATGTGCCACTATAAACTATAATTTCATGAAAGTCAAGATCAAGTTCAAATAAGCTATTAAATTCACGTAGTCTATAATACTTTTGAGCTTACCACTTTACTCGTAACAAAAATGATTAAAGCAATAATAATTGCTATTAATAATGAGATATTGACAACGACTGTGTCAAGATAAATACTTGGAAGTAGTACAGCCGCAAAGATAAGGGAAAAAACCACCCATGCTTTTAAAAATTCAACTTTTTTATTTTTTGTTGTCTTTTCATCCAAAGCAGTTTTTGTGATGTACCATACAATCCCATTTGATAAGATTATAATTACAATAGCCGTAATAATATCTCCTATCGTTAATATGAAATTAAACTCAGATGTTTTTGATACTAGACCACTAATCAAGTTCTTCGCTATCGCGATAACCCCTAGAATCCATAATATACTAAGAGATATATCTATAAATTCAATCACATTATCTTTCCTTGTTTTTTTAGGCATAACATCAATAATCTCATCACAGATTTCCTTATACCTGCCACCCATGACTTTTTGGATATTATCCCCTCGCTGCTGACCTTCTAGAATCAATTCTATGATATCTTCCCTTACAAGTTCTTGATTATATTGCGTTAGATTAGAACTTCTTAAGTACACAACCATATCTGTATAGATTTTATCATTTTCCTCAGAAATTGCTTCTTCTCTGGTATTATTCTTCTTTAATAATCCTTTTGTTAACTTATTCATCCTTTTTTCCTCCTTCAAATAATTTATTAATGGCATATTCTAGTTCATTCCAATGACCTTTAAATTGGTTGAGCCTGGATACTCCTTCTTCAGTGAGATGATAATATTTACGTTTCGGGCCACTATTGGATTCTCGAACGGTTGCTTCTACCAAATCACTTTTTTGTAGACGTAGGATGATAGGATAGATGGTTCCCTCCGATATTGTTCCAAATCCATACTCTTCTAGCTTTTTTGAGATTTCATAAGCATAGGTTTCTTGTTTACGTATGATTTCTAAGATACATCCTTCGAGCATTCCTTTTAACATTTGTGAAGGAATCATAAACAGCCTCCTTATGGTTGCATATTCTTTAATACGAATTCCTTTTATGTATCATGCAATACAAGATACAACTATATTGTATTGCATGATACATACTTTGTCAAATCCTTTTTTATATTACAATATTGCTAAAAATACAAATAACGGTACTTCACTTTCAACTATGACAAGATCCTCTGCCCATGCAATGGCAAAAGTAATCATTTAAATTGCCAATTTTTTAAAAAATCCCGTTTTTATTTCTGCTAATGGATATACTATAATAATATCTGATACTATAACTTCTTTTCCCAAATCATCGATAATTGTGGCACTTAATTCATATACTCCATTAGTTTTAAATAATATTAAGCCACCACTACCTGTAAGTTCTCCCGTAATTACAGTTTCAAGGTCTGTTTCATTGCCATCTTTTTTAATCGTCCATATCAAGGAATTATCTCCTAGATTCTCCGTGACAAGATCCACAGCTACTGTAGTATCAGTATGTGCTGTTTCAGGCAAGCTAAATTGTGCTGATATAACTGGATAGATGCTGACAGTCTGTTCACAGACAACTGTTCTGCCCCTACTATTAAATGCCGTAGCTGAAAATGTATAGCTACCTGCAGACTTAACTTTAATTACTCCACCTTCTGCTTTCAATTCTCCATCTAACACAGAGGAAAGTTCAGTAGGAATACCATTTTTGCTGACTGTCCATGTTACAGATTTTACATTACTTCTAGTTGGAATAATTTTTATTTCTTCTCCTACATAAGCAGTGTTTGGAAGTGTATAATCATATTTCGGTGCTGGTACATAAGATGAACCTCCATTTAAGGATGAACCATTATCTGAAGGCTTATCTTCTTGCTCCACATCAGGAGAATCTACAACATCTTCTTCTATTTTATCAGTGGCTTCTTCTTGTTCGATTATATCTTTAATTTCATCATGCTTATCAAGGATTTCAAAGGCTTCACCTCGTGTTGCCTCTCCGTCAGGACGTATTGTTCCGTCTGGATAACCAGAGATTATATTATAATGTTTGCCAGCACAGATATACTCACGTTCTTCTTCTGTCAAATCATCTTCATCAGTAAACCCTGTATTACAGGTACAATCCATATTATGTTCTTCCTTACCTATGGCTCTAACTAACATTTTAATCATTTCCAATCGAGTGATAGGCTCATCCGGAAAATATTTAGTACCATATTCTTCTTTGATGATAATACCTGCATCAATAAGTGCCTCAATTTCTTTCTGAGCAAAATGTCCTGCAATATCCTCAAATACTATGTTAACCGTATTCGTTTCCTTTGGCTCAAGTTCCATAATTCTTGCTAAAAGAGCGGAAAATTCTCCTCTTGTAATTATTTCATCTGGATGAGAAAGTCCATCTGGATATCCATGAATTACACCCTTTCTTGCGAGATTATTAATTGAATCCTCAGCCCAATGACCTACACTATCAGTAAATACAAACCTTGTTGCATAGGCAGAGCCTACAAAACTGGTAATTAAAATACAAACTACCAATAGAATATTTATTATTCTCTTTGATTTATGATTCATTTTAAACTTTCCCCCTTTTAGCCTGCATAGTTAAACATTTCTTTAATTCTCTCTTCTAATGTTGGCATAACTACTTCACCGAATAATGCATACAGGCCTGCAAGGAGCAATGCTCCTAATACAACGGCAACAAGGATTTTTACAGCTGTATCAATATATCCTTCTCCACTGTTATTACTAACTGCTACCTTTGCTGCGACAGCCTTTCTTATTATAAATTCATTTGCTTTTCTTAACATATTTTTCATCCTGTTTTCCTCCATTATTTTTTAATTTTCTAGGGTTTTAATTTTTAAATTCTCATATTAATATCTTGTATCTGATCCTTTCCTTCAAAATCAATCTCTTTAAATCCGAAACGATCTGCATAATAAAACTCACTGCCATTGTCATCATATAGCTCAACTACATCTGACATTGACAGTGAGTGTCCAGTAAATCCACGAGGATGATTTAGATTAAACTTTGAATAGATAGATTCTAAATCATTTGTTTCTATTTCTCCTTCATATACAAGCTCATAGTTATTTTTATCTGGTTCTCCAAAGTTTTCTTTAAGTTCTTCATATCCTATAAACTTACATTCAGGACTTACATCAGCTCTTAGCTGCCAGATACGACAGTCTTTAAGAGGTACTGGTCTTTCATTATTAATAAGCAGTACACCTTCTTTTGAAAGTCTTTCAAACACCCCCTCTGTCCATTTTGCTGTAAGCTTACGGTTACTAAGCCACTGACTGAATTCCTCATTTTGAAACATAGAATCTACTATTGCAGTGCCGTCTTCCACATATCCTGAAGTATTTCCATAATAAAATATACAGTCATTCTTTAGCTCAATTCCTCTCATGATTTACCTCCCATCATTTAATCTCCATAGACAATATCCTCCATCATAATCCTTTCTTCTAATTCTCTGATGCAGATACCTGACATCTCAAAGATATCAATAACAAACTTTGGTACATCGGCTATATCATAGTCATAATCCGCCTGCATTACTACGATTTCACCGCTGTCTTCCTCAGTACAAGCACAGAGCTTAGCATCCTTTGGAATACCAGCTTCTTCAAGAAGATGATCTGGGACAATAATCTCATCAAATTCTTCAAATCTCTCACAGTAGGAGCAATCATGACATCTCCCACATATCCCTGCAAGATGAACAATTAACTCTTCTGAGAGATTTTTAAGTCCTTCTGCCACCTTTATAAGCTCCATTGCTTTCATAGTTGTTTTCATAGCTACAACAGCATTCTCTAAGGTGTTAAATTCAATTTCTTCACACCCTGTAAGGTCTGCTGCATTAAGTATTTCATTTGGTAAACTAATGTTGTTGTCTAAAGATTCTTTAATCATTTTCATTATAAAATTCCTCCTTGTTTTCCTATTCCATTTTTCATTTCAAATAAATTAATTTGTGATGGAGAATTTATCTCCCTTTCGTGCATATCATAATTTGCCACCAGTATTTCAGGAAATTGGGCACCATTATCATAGCGCTGTTTAATATTATTGATACGGGTGTAGCTTTCAATCTGGATGTTTGGTGCATCGTATAGCTCTCTAATAAAAGAACAGTCATTGTAGGAAAGCAAGAACTTTCCCTCAATGCCCATCAGGGTATCTCGGAGTCTTATATGATCTTCTTTCTTAAATCCATCTTCACCAACATTTTTATAATACTTTTCTGTTTCAAAATACGGTGGATCTGCATAGAAAAAGCTGACAGGGCGGTCATACTGCCTTATCAGCTTTTCAAAATCTTTATTTTCAACCACTACTTTACTAAGTCTTCTATGTGCCTGTTCAATTAATGGAAAGTTGCTCCACATATCATGAGGCTGACTTCCAAAGCTAGTAAGGCCTGATGCATAGCTATAGCGAATCAATTGATAAAAATATGAGGCTCTTATTACATCACTTTTAGGACTGTCTCTTGCAAGTGCCTCCTTTACTATGTTGAAATCCTCACGGGAGTTTAACACAAAATATAGTGCATCTATTAACTCGTTTGGTTTCTCCCTTACACAGCGATAGAGATTGGTTAAGAGTCCATTAAAATCGTTATATACTTCAAAATCATTGCCCGGTGGCTTATGAAATAGTACCCAGCCTCCGCCTCCAAACACTTCTATATATCGTTCATAATATAAAGGAAAGAGAGATACAATTAATTCTCTTAAAGATTTCTTGCCACCTATCCAGCTCATAAAACTATTAATACTTCATCACCTCTCTCTTACCTCTTTATCAAGGTCTAATCTTAATTGTCCGTTTGTATCTGGAAATTGCTCTAAAGCTTTGACTAGTCCTCTCTTTGCTTTTGCAATTTCTCTAATTCGACTTGTCATCTGTCCTATACTAGCAAGTAGTTCTTTTCTATCAGCAGCATAATAATATCCGTTGTCGCCACTGCATATGGGATTGCCATCATTTCTTAATTGATTGACTAATTTTCTGACAGTTCTTGAACTGATACAGAATCTACTTTGCAGATATGCGCTGGGTACTGCCTTAGAGGTTCCTGTATGATACTCTTTTATATAAATTAAAAAATCATGTTCCACCTCCTCGCCTCCTTTCTCATGCCATGTTTCATAACACTGTGGATATGATTGTTTTTAGGCAACAAAAAAAGACCGACTGCTATGCTGTAATTTACAGCAAACAATCGGCCTTATCTGTTTTTAGATATTAAAAAAACACGGATATCGTCCGTGCTACCTTAGAATATTAAGTTATGGGATATATCAATAAGAAAATTTACTACTCCATTGATATTCCCATACTATCTAGTTTTTTACTGAATTCATAGTGAAACTGTTCCCCGTTTGATTTTATAAAACCATTTTTACAAGGCGCTAACCCTCTATTGTCAATATCTGTTTTTGCATATAAGGTATAATCAAAATTATCTCCAAGTATGGTATCAGATTCTACTATGCCATTCTTACTTGCAAGTAGTCTGCCGTACCTTTCAAGTTTATCTTCCTTTGGCGCAAAATCATAACAGTTTAGATTCTGTGAAATATCAAGAGCAAAGTCAAGTCTAGTACAACCTTCAAGCTCCATTGCTGACTCTAAATGCTCTGTAAAGAAAGCCATCCCTTGTCCTTGCTCATCACAGGCATATCCAAAGTTATTACCATCAGATATTAATTCTTCTATGGAGTCATATTGTTCTGCCAGCTCTTTAATATTAGGGAATACACACTTTGCATCTAATAAAGCACATCTACTCCACTTATTTGTACCAAGTGCATCTAAGGCTATTGCCATTTCATCAGGTTCTAAACTAGAAAATTCATAGTCAGGCAAGTTTACCCATACCCCTTCAGGATAATCTTTATTACCTACCTTAATTTTAACGGTCCAATCACCCCCTGTCATCTTATCTAAGTTTGAGCCATCATAGATTTGTTTGAGAGTATTTCTCTGATATACATATCCATTGTCCGTAAATACTCCATTAAAATCTTCATGATATTCGCTACCAAGCTGATCTATTTTAATAAAGGGAAGTATATCATCAGGTGCACATTCCTTATGCCTTGCAATATATTCTCCAAGAGTTTTATTATCGGTAGTTTTATAATAAAAATCAAAATTACTTAGTTGCTCTGTTAGATTTATCAAATCTGATGAATTATTGACCTCCACAATCTGAACAGCACCCTCTAGAATATATTTTTCTTTGACTGACATTTCAGCAAATCTCTTTGCTAGATATTCATTTTCTTTCTCTGTTCCTTCTATATCTTTCCATAGATATTCTAAGTTTTTCATAAACTCATTCCTCCCATACCCTGTGATTGCTCTTTTGACGGCTCATCTGACTCTTTAATCTCTTCTTCCTGCGGACGAGATAACACTTTAAAATTATCTTCTCCAGGAATAAGACCAAGACCCCTGCCATTATCCCATTTCATGTGTATGGTTCCAATGTCATCTACCCCTATCACTGTTCCCTTTGTACCTTTTTCAACGCCTTGTACATCATCCATGGTTGAAATTAATTCAATTCGTGTGCCTACAGGATAGCCGTTCTTAATTCTTTCTACTTGTTTCCTATTATTGTTCAAATTTCATACCTCCCATTTTTTGATTACCTTCTATACCCATTTCCTCAGCTGTCTTAATAAACCAGTTATCACTGTCCCAAAAGCTAACATTAATATCTCCCATATCGGTACTAATTTCCCTTTGCTCAAAACCCTCTCCCCAGCCATCTGAAGCCTGTCCAGTTACATTTTCATTAATCTTTTCAAGCTCCTTTGGAGTCAATTCATCATTTAAAGTAAGAATAGCCACCCCCATTAGTTCTCCTTCTACAAGCTCAACAGAAAAAACATACTTTGATACTTTTGCATTCACACTGTCATGGTCATCATAATATCTCATCAGACCTCTTTGTTCTTCTTCCAGAAGATTGTTTTCTTCTATTGCCATTATGATTACATCTAGATATTGGGTAACTTCAGCATTTGAAATTTCCTGTGGTTCATTTGCATATTGTTTATATCCATATTCATTTTCTATATCATACGTTGTTATTTCGAGAGGCATATATAGTTTTAAGTTCTGCAATTCTTCTTGTTCAGGAAATACCATTCCAAGACTTTCAAATAATAAATTGGCAAGCTTTTGATTGTATCCATGGTAAGTGATATATCCCTTCTCTGAAAATGCTCCAAATTCATGTGCCATTTTCTCCTGTCCATATCTTTTAAAATCAATGTATTTTTCAAGATTTGAATCATATTCAAAATGTCCTGAGTCACAAATCATATATCTACCATAACTTTCTACACTTTCGATACCATCAAATATTTCAAATTCATACATAGAATCTGCTAGTGCAAAGATTTCATCAACAGTTCGAGGTTTAACATGATCCATAAGTTTTTCAAAATATTCTATATCATGGTTACATATTTCCTTATAATATCCTGCTAATTTATTTAAGGTATCTATCTTAATTAATGGTACTGTATCAGCAGAAATAATATCTAATACTTCTTTTGAAAAATTGTCATCTAAAATCGTAACCTCACAATCATGTAAGTAAGGTGTTTCTAATCTTATCAGTGCCTTTTCAATTTCAACATCAGAACAAGGAAGATAGATAAATTCATTCGCACCTTTTGCAGTCAGCTGTATTGTTGCTACAGTCTCTTTCCAATGGTATGGTGGAAACTGCTTGCCATTATATATTTGCTCAGGCTCATTGCTATTTTTATATAAGACTCCATAAGGAGTAATTTTAGAATTAGGATTGTTTTTTATTACCTCCATAGCAAAGGAGCCACCGTCTAATTCATCTAATTCTCTAGTTGCTACTGCTTGCTTTTCTGATAGATATAAATCTTTTCCTACGGCTTCTAGATTATTAAAGTCACTTACAAGGCTATAGCAATGTACATTAAAGCTAAGATTAATTAATTCTGCAATTATTTTAGGATTTTCTGCAAAGGCAGAAGCATAAAATACTTTTCTTTCCTTTGTATCGAAACTATCCATCCTCTTAAATAAGAAATTTAATTCATCGATATTGCACTCTTTACCTTTTAATACTTCATTCATATCTGAATCATAGACTACTTCTTCAATATAACAGTTGGGAGCAGTTGAAGTTTCAAGTTCCAGTTGATTATATACATTGGATATTTCATTTTCCTCATAAGGGAAATTAAACATAATTGATTCATCTTCTTTTCTATCGATTCTTTTTAATCTAATTAACATCACATTCCTCCATTCTATTTTTTAATTGAAAATACATCTGCACCATACTTTGCAATTAATGATGCATTGATTATTATCTTAAATGCAGTATCATCAATAAGTTCTTTATCTGCTATCTCGCTGATTCTTATATATTCTTTTCCTGTAGATATAGTTTTTGCTGTTTGGTATAGGGCATAGCCATCTGTACTGATTTGTCTAAGATGTATCTGTGAAAAATCAAATCCATGAAAGCATATTGCATGCTCCGAGATATTCCATAGTACTTCATCAGCAGTAAGAAGAAATATTACTGCAAGGTAGCTTGATGACCTTTCCCATACTTCAATATCTTGCTTATGGTGTACATGATAAAACCTTTCCTTATGGATATGATTTGGAAATAGTTCGCCAGTAAATTTGCTGCTGAGTAATTTCAATCTATCTTTTAGGGAATAATTTTTTATACTTCCAAAGCAATCTCCTATCAGATCTGTATATTCAATTTCATCTGCCTCTAGTTTTTCTTTGAAACAAAAACAATCATTAGGGTTACCTCTGCTTTTAACCTTTTCTACACAACCATTACAAATCTTAATACCTCCTTCATAATTAAAATGATTATTAATGACTATTCCACTTCTTCTTTGAGTAAAATTAGGTGCCAGCATCATCAGCTGCTCTATCCCTCCCAGTGATGTTCCATACATAAAATATCTTGACATTGTTCTCAGTCCTTTCTTTCTATTAGTTTTTGAAATAAAAAAGAGGCGAAGCCTATCGATCATAAGTTGACCGAAGACTTCGCCTCTTCGAGTTTCTATATTTAGTTTTAGATTTATATAAAATAAAAGCACCAAGATTTTTATGTCTTAGTGCGTTATGCATTATGTTGTTATTCTCATATTTTTATTATGATAAATTAAAATTAATCATAACTCTGTATCGATATTTATTTGGCTCTCAATGAATGTTTTTGAAATAAGCATAGCTTGAATTATGTGTTGAAAACGATTGAATTGTGAACTCCCCTGTTCATATTTACTTTGAGCTTTTGTGGTTTTATTTATGATTGAAACTATAGGAGGTAGTGCCTCCCTCAAATCTTTGCTTGCATAATTTATTGTTTTATCCCCTGACAGAAGAGCCTTTGAAATATAGAGTGCTTTAATTCTGTTTTTTAAGAGCGAATGTTGAGATGTTCCCTCTGAAAACTTAAGTTGCATTTTTTCGCAATTAATAATGGTAGAAGATAGCAAGGATATTGCCTTTTCTAATTCTTCTTTGCTGAATTCCATCATGATCCCTCCTGTTCAAATTGGAATCTGTATGATTCTACTATGCTAAGGGCAAGAATTTTTGAAAAGCTAAGCTAACTATATTTTACTATAAATTAATTCTGCAAATTGCCCGTATTTTTTTACTTCTTTCAAGTAAAATCGCTTCAATACTTCTTTTTGTGAAAACAATGGTATTCCATTCCCCAATAACACTGGGGCAATCTGTATTATTATATTATCAACCATGTCATTATCTAACAGAGGGGCTAATATTGTGTTTCCTCCAATAATCCAAATGTTTTTATCCTTTTCTATTTGTTTTACATATTCAACAACATCACAATTTATAGGAATAAATTCCCTGACTGATAAGCTTTCAGCATGTGTAAAAACATAATTTTTAGTAGTCGGATAAAGACTGTCGATATTCTCTATGTTTTTAATTTCATTAAATGTTCTTTTGCCCATTATAGTAATATCCATGCTTTTATAAAAGCTTTCATAACCAGTTTCTTCTATTGCACCAGTTTGATAAAGCCAGTCCAGGTTATGGTTTTTGTCAGCAAGATAACCATCCATAGTAATACAACCGTAAAAAAATACACTCATTTTTTTAATCCTCCTTTAATAAATTTGAATTTATTGGCTACTTGTATTCACTCGGAACAGGAATATTAAATCTCTCACACAATAGTTTTACATCATGAACATCATTTTCATCATGCTCATAGCCCAAGTGAAATAATACTTGATTTTCAGCATCAATACACCTTACCATTTTATCGCCTATTTTCCCAATGCCACTAAACACTTCTGGATGATATGCTTCTCCTTCAAAAACAATATATCCTTGTTCATTGAATTTAAATATATGAAGATCAATTATCCTTACTTTAGCATCCTTCCAAACCGTGTGAGATTTGGTGGTATATGCTTCTCTAACTTCAGTAAAGCCTTTTTCTTTTAACGTTTCAATAAACTTTTTACTATTACTTTCTTCCACAAATAAATCAATATCGTTGTGTGCTCTTGTTTCTTCTTCTAATAGAGCATCTACCCCCCAACCTCCATCTATCCAAATGTTAATTTCATTTTCTTCAGCATATGTTATTATCTCAATGGCATCAGTTTTGTTTACCATATAATCCCTCCGTTCAAATTCTATTTATCCATTTGATTATAAATAATACTTAGACCACAATATAGAAATATTATTTATTATTGAAAGAACAACTAATCCATACTTAGTTTTTCAATAGCTTGTTTTTCATTTGATAAAAAGAATATATCTTTTCCTTTATTACATTCATAAATAAAATCTTTCAAACTCTTGCTTGTATATATAGAAAAATCTCCTATGATAGCTATTTTCTTTCGATAATTTATAAATTTTTGTAATATCTCTCCTGCTACCTTGGTGCTTAGATCAAAGAACTCTTCACATATTGCTGCTTTATTTATAATCATACGACTACATCCTGTTTCATAATCTACTGTAGCAAAAAAATCCAGTGCTGATTGCACATCTGTTATAAGTATATCTTCACTATTTACAATTGCAATTTCAATATTATTCTCTTTTATAACACTTATTTGCACACTAATCCCCCACATCGATAAATTCTTTATTGCATATAATAATATCAATATCTATTGATTATATAAATCATCTGCTAATCTATCAATCTATTATTAAATCTTTCAACAACTATAATGATAAAATTTTTCAATAATTATTTTTTATTTTCACTTTGTCATGTCAGTTGATTCAAATTTATTACGAGTGATTTTTAACAAATTCTAATATCCTAGCATTTACCTCAGAACTAAATTCACCATTTATTGCATGTGAGGCATTTTCCCAGCTCTCTATTTCGATATTTTTCACATAGTTCTTACCGTTTTCTACTGCCTTCTTGGAATTATGCACTGTGCTTTTTTCACCCATTAAAGCTAGAATTGGTAGCTCTATAGCTTGCAGCTCTTCTATGCTAAAACTCTGAGGATAAGGAAGCTTTACTTTATAATTCCTCATACCCGATTCTATTAATTTAGCCACTGGTACGCTATCATCCGCCTCGGCACCTCCAGAAATAACACTCAACATTTTCTCTCTTATGACCTTAGGTATCACTGGGATAGTAAAAGGAATAGACATTGCAATTAGCTTTAAGGACATAGGGGCAAATACTTGAAATGGTTCCAATAAACTAATGGATGCAATCCTTTCTGGATAAAAGCGTACTAGGTTCATTGCCATCCATCCACCTATAGAAACACCTACTAAATGAACTCTTTGTAAATCCAGTTTTGCTATAACTTCTCTAAGCCATTCTGCCTGATCACGACTGTCAATTATAGGTTGTTGCTGAATGCTCATACCAGGCTCACCTAGAAGGTCAATCGAATAAATCGGCCTTTCTACCATTAAACCTTCTAGATTAGATTCCCACATTGGTGTCGAAGCAGACCTGCCATTCAGAAGCATAATAGGCTCCTCATTCTTATTTTCTACTGTTACAAAGTAATACACCCTCACACTTCCATATTTAGTTTTTATGTCAAATCTTTTCTGTGGGGGTGGCAATATTGCCATTGCCTCATTATAAGCAAGAATAAAATCCTCCCTTCCCTCCTCAGAGATAAATTTCCCTAATTTTGGGGTCTCTCTTTTAATTATGTTCATTTATGACATCTCCTTCTTTACGTCCCATAGTTCTACCAAGGGAGCCCTAAATTGTTTTCTACACAATATAGCCTAACACAATCGCTAATGTATCCATCTGCAGCATCCATCAACCTTCTTGATTCATCCGGCCAAACCTCTCTGCTACCATCCACTTTAATATATATTTGCCTAAGTTCTTCATCCCCACCTGTGGCGTATTCCACCATTTGCAGCCATTGCTTTGCCAGCTCCTGAGCTATCTCCTCATCAGATGATATTTCAGATTCATTATAAATTGCAGCTTTTATAGATAGGCTTTTCCATGTATGATAAAATGCCAAAGCATCCTCTAATCCATTAAAATGTTCTTCAAATTTTCTCATCTCTTCCTCAGAAAAATAAGAGCCTCCCCAGCTAAGAAAATCAGAATCATTTAGCTTGCTAATAAAACTCGCTAAAAAGCTCCATGGAGGTATCTTGCCTAATGCAATTATATCCCTGAAGGCCTCTATCGCTGACAAACTTGTATACCTTGCTTCTATTTGGGTATATAGAGTTGTTTCCTGATAGTCTAATAGCTCATCCATTTTCTTCAGCTCTGTTTCATTTACCAGCCTTTGCTGTATCTCCTTAAGGGTGAAACCTAGACTTTTATAGAAAATTATCTGCTCCAGCTTCATGATATCCCCTTCTGTATAATATCTTCTACCGTTTTCATCTCTCTCTGATGCGGGAAGAAGACCTATATTATCATAATGCTGTAGAGTTCTTACTGTAATCCCTGTCGCATTTACCAGATCCCCTATGGAATATTCCTTAATGTTCATCACCTCAAATAAAATTGTAAACCATTACGTTACGTAATATGCAAGAGAAAAAATCGAACAAATCAAATAATATTTTAATCTCCTTTAGATATCGTTCTTAGATAGGTTATATAATAATAGAGAATAATAATATGTTGTTAATGCCTAGTATCCCCTTGTTAATTACTATGGATTCGAATTTTATTTACAAACTCCTTGTTGATTAAATAGTTAAAGAAAATATATTATTTATTTGAAGGTTAGGACATCTATTGTAACTCATTTAAAAAATCAATCACAATCTTAATAAACTTTTTAGATTTGTCGTAATGTATATCGTGGCCTGGAGAATCCACATCAATTCTTTGTCCGTTTTCCAGCAAACGAACTACCCGATTTGCATCTTCATCCGATAATGCCGCTACTAATAAATCTCCATCATAAGTTGTATTTGCTTTAATAAACACTGTTGGGCTTTTAATTTTTGATAGAACTTCTAATTGGTCATAATCCTTAAACCATGAATTATCATAAAATGCCTCACCAAATCTCTGATCAAATGGATAAGTCATAGTTTCAAACATTCTATTCATAACTGGAGGTAAATACTTTAAATGCACAGATTCATCAGGATGTTTTTTATGATATGCTACTGCATCACTTGAAATCTTGTTCCATATAGACTCTCCAAACATTCTCTTCCAATAGCTTCTTTCCAAATTATATTTTAAGTAATCTTCCTCTTCATCTTGATTCTTAAAATCTTCATATAATTGAAAGCCGTATACCCATACATAAGTATTTTCTCTTCTACCTGGCTCAGTTGAAAAAAATGGTGAATCCTCTATAATAGTGCCAAGTATATGGTCTGGAAAATAGGCAGCCATCCAAGCTGCAATCATACCACCAGACGAATGCCCGCTAACAACTGTTTTTTTTCCTATTTTGGTATCTATAAATTCTATAAAATCTTCGGCCATAGCTTTTGCTGTATATTTCCCTGGTTCCATAGATGACTTTCCATGCCCATGACAATCGATGGCAAATACGTGATAATGCTCGGATAGCTCAGGTAATACCTTCGCATAATCCTCCCAAGTCATACTCTGACCATGAATTAATAATAGTGGTGTCTTCCCATTGCTTGCCCCTTCCCCATAATTTAATACGGTACCATCTTTTAGCTTTAGCTGTTTCTCTACAAATCCAGCCTTATAAATTTTTTTAAGAGATTTTTTAATATAAGTTACATTCGTATAAAAAAAAGATCCAACTAAAAATACGATCAATACTAGAATTATTATTAATATAACCTCTATCATCCTCATAGTATCCTCCCTGATTATTTATTCAATTTACCAAATGCTTCGTCTGAGAACTTCTGAAACAACTCGTATCCTTGAATTGCTACCCCTCTTTCAATATCAGCAAGCATAATTAAAGTGTCGCCTGTCTTAATATTAAACAAATCTCGTACCTCCTTGGGAATTACAATCTGTCCCTTCGATCCCACTTTAACTGAACCTATATATTTTCCTTCTATCTTTTCATTAGGCAATTTTATATTATTATCCATCATACCTTTCCCCTTTCATAAGTAATTTTTAGTAATACAAGTAATACAAATCATACACCCAATACCGATGATATCATTAAACATATATTGTGTCAATTATAAGAAACCATCCCAGCACATAATTTAGTAAAATATAATAAAAAAATGCATCTCCAAATGTAGATTATTTTTTCTAACATTTAGGATGCACTTTGTTCACTCTCATATCCTTAATTACAACTTATTTTCATTGATAGCATGAATTATATGTCGAAAGTGATTGAATTGTTAACTTCCTTTTTCATATTTACTTTGTGTTTTTATGGTTTTATTTATGATTATGAAAGTAGTTTCAGAAACTTCTCTCATAAGGGCTACTGCATTTCAATCGGCTTGCCGAATAATGCATTGTTACCCAAGTAACTACTAACATTCAACCTTCGACAAACTGTGTATATAATTTTGTTGACAGGAATAATAACATATGTTACTATTAACCTATGTTATTTATAAAGGAGTGCGGTTATGTCAATCAAATTAGCAATATTAGGCATACTGAGTTGGAAGTCCTCAACAGGATATGAACTAAAAAAGATTTTTGAGGATTCATCTTTCATGTATTGGTCTGGTAATAATAATCAAATTTACAAAGCTCTAATGAATATGGAAAATGAAGATCTTGTTGCCAGTGAAGTGGTTCATCAGGATAACTCTCCTTCAAAAAAAGTATATACTATAACAGAAGAAGGACTTAAAGAACTTAAAAATTGGCTTGTATCATCACCAGAAGCCCCTGAGATAAAAAAAATATTTTTGGTACAGTTTGCATGGTCAGATATGTTAAATAATCAAGAATTAAGTGATGTACTCTTAAAATATGAAAATGAAATCAAACTACAATTAATTATGCAGAAAGAGAAGTACAAACGTGCACTGAATTCACCTAATAGAAGCACTAGGGAAAGCTTAATATGGGAGATGATTTCAGAGAACATTATTTCAACCTATAGTGCTGAACTTAAATGGATCCGCGAAACCCGTCAGAAGTTGTTTAAAAATGAAGTTATGGAGGAAAAAGACAAAATGAATTATCAAATTAGAAAAATAGAGAATAAAAAATATATTGAACTAATCTCTACTACTAAACCATTAAGTGCAGAGAGCGATGCCCTTGATTTGATAGCTTTGTGCTGGGAACATGAGGCAGATGCACTTATGATAAACTACGCTAACTTATCCGAAGACTTCTTTAAACTTAAAACCAAGGTAGCCGGTGATATTATCCAGAAATTTATAAACTATAGTATAAAAGTTGCCATTATTGTTCCTCAGAAGACAATTCAGAAAGGCCGATTTAAAGAAATGGCCCTAGAAACAAACAAAGGTAATCATTTTAGATTGTATGAAAATGAACAAGAAGCTGAAAAATGGCTTCTAAGTAAGAAAGAAGGTGAAATATAATGGAGAATATATATAAGTCAGAAGTAGGCAAGCAAGAAGTTATGGAGCAATACCGAAAAATACTTGCTAGTTGGCCAGTGGAAAACCACCAATATAAAGTTAATACAAGTTTTGGACCGACTTTTATCATAGAGTCTGGTTCAAAGGAGAATCCCCCTCTGATCCTCCTGCATGGAAGCGTATCGAATTCTTACACTTGGTACGGCGATGTAGCTTCTCTTTCTAAAACCCACAATGTCTATGCAATCGACATTATTGGAGAGGCAGGCTTATCAGCGACAAGCCGACCAGGCTATGAAGATGGCGCATACGCTCTATGGTTGAATGAAACAATAAATGCACTTAAATTAAGCTCTTGTTCAATTGTAGCTATGTCATTAGGTGGCTGGATGACTTTGAGTTTCGCTACCACCTATCCAGATAAGGTTGACAATTTAATTTTGCTTTGTCCAGGAGGTCTTGCACATGAAAAAGCCAGTTTCCTATGGAAAGCTATCTTTTTCTCACTTCTTGGAAAATGGGGTCAGCTACAAACACTGAAATTAGTGGGTGGTGGTAATATTTCTTCGTCATCATCATCCGGATTAGAAGAAGATCTTGCATTATCATCACTTACATTCAAATATTTCAAACCGCGAACGGCAAAAATGCCCCTTTTTACTGATCAGTCACTTAGTAAATTAACTATGCCTATTTTAATGCTTTTTGGCGATTCTGATCAATTAATACCAGCTAATAAGAGTATTAAGCGACTTAAAAAATTTGCACGACAACCTAAGATCGAGCTACTGCCTGATACGGGTCATCTAATTGTCAACCAAGCAGATAGGATACTAAAATTCTTGAAAAATAATAAGTAGTACACTCGCCGATTAAGGTCCTTTTATTCCTTAGCCGGCGAGTATTTTTATTTATACATGAACCAAGGGAGCCACTGGGACGTTTTGTATCTAAAATTACATTACCTAGTTGTGGTTCTAATTAATTTTCCTCCATGATAGCAATAATAATTATCTACATTCATAGACATAATCTTCTCTAATGAATTTTCAGCTGTACTTAAGTCAAGTGTAAATTGCGGATTTGCAATTACTAATTCACCATTTTCTATAACTGCCGCATCACCTGTTACAATGGAATTAGTCTCTGTTAAAAATAATGAAATATGACCCGGCGTATGACCAGGAGTAGATATAACCTGACACCCTCCTGCCCAATCAAAATTATCTCCATCTTTAACTGTTATATCTACATTGACAGATTTAACTTTTCTTAAGGTTTCACAGAAATCAATTCCAAATTGTTTCTGTTCTTCTGGCATGACCTTTAGTATTTCCTCTGCTTGCAACAGTCTAAGTGATTTCCTTTTACCAGAAATATACTCACTCTCTATTTCACTTGAAACCACCTTAATATGTGGATATTTTTCTTTAATTTCATATAAAGCTCCCATATGGTCATCGTCATGATGTGTAATCAGTACTTTTGTCAATGAATCTGGGTCTATTCCTTTTAATTTCATTTCATCTTCTAATAAAGTTAAAAGGGCTGGGTAACCGCAATCAACTAAAACAACATCATTTTTATCTATTAATATAATGGGATTTATAGTTTTCGTTTCATCTCCATACTCAAAGCTAATATCTAGCATTACTATTTTGTTCATTTAATTTCATCTTCTTTCTATAAAAACAAGTTTAATTTTATCTCATTATTATTTGATTTTTACCTTAAACTCTAAATAAGTATTAAAAATATTATCTAGTTTCCTACCCCTCTTTTTACTACTTTTACTTTGTCATCACCCAAATTGCCCTATGTCATCTATAAAACACCCCAAAAATAGGGGTCAAAAAACGGTGTTTTTTCGCTCATTTCACGCTCTGAAATCGTCACCAAACCACTATATGTTGTGGTCAAATCCTATTGTTTTGCCTCCGAACCACAATATGTCATCAGAATTATACTCTCAACGTGCACGGTCTGAGGAAACATGTCCACAGGCTGTATTTCTCTTACTTTATAACCCTGCTTGGTCAAATACCTCAAATCCCGTTCTTGTGTAGTAGGGTTACAGGAGATATAGACGATTTGTTTGGGGGATAGACGAACCAATGAGGATAAAAACTTTTGGTCGCTACCACCTCGAGGAGGATCCATAAAGACAGTGTGGATAGTTTGTTTTTGTTTGGCCAGGCCTACCATAAATTCCCCAGCATCCTCTTGATGGAAATAAGCATTGGTGATTTTATTTCTTTTGGCGTTTTTGATGGCATCCTTTACCGCCTCTTTATTTACTTCCACTCCGATGACTTCTTTTACTTTATCGCTTACAATGAGAGAGATGGTCCCAATACCACAATAAGCATCTAAAACCACTTCATTGCCCTTTAGTTTTGCCATTTCTATGGCTTTTCCATATAAAACCTCAGTCTGGATAGGGTTAATCTGGTAGAAAGACTTGGCAGAGATTTGAAATACACGTTCACATAGGATATCCTCTATGTAGCCTTTGCCGTATAAAACCTGTTCTTTATCTCCCAACACTACGCTGGTCTGGCGGTTATTGATATTCATCACAATGGTGGTAATCTCTGGATGAACTTTAAGGAGTTCTTTTATAAAATTCTTTTTTCCAGGGAATATTTGATTGGAAACAACGAGTACAACCATGACTTCTTTAGTAGCAAATCCTGTTCTTATTAGTATATGTCGCAAAAATCCTTGTCTCGCATCTTCATTATAGGGTTGCATTTTATAGGTTTTCGCTATTTTACGTATAGTTGAAATAATTTTATCTGCCTGTTTATTATGAATCATGCACTGTGTAACAGGAATTACCCGATGGGTATTTTCCTCATAAATCCCTGAAATGATTTCCCTCTTTTGATTATAAGCTACTGTAGAAATGACCTTATTCCGATAATGATAGGGATCATCCATGGTCAATATTTTACTTACCTTGCCATAGGGTTTCAGTAATCTTTCTACCATCTTTTGCTTAAATTCTGCTTGACCTTCATTGGATAAATGCTGTAATTGACAGCCTTCCCATTGACCCTCTAAGCTTTGGTCAGGCACAACTCTATATTTTGATTTTTCTAGAATTTGAACGACTTTAACCTCTTTAAAGTTCTTCCTTTGGATTATTTCTACTACTGCCGTTTCCCCCTCTATTAGATTGGGAACGTGAATTCTCTGTCCTCTAACTTTTACAATACCCTTTCCTCTTTCATCCATGCCAATACATTTTACCTTTACTTGTTCCTTTTTCATATCTTCACCTTTTCCATGTCAAACCTTTATTTTTCAAAGATATTAACTTTATTATTTATTCTTTAGTATACCTAAAAATTACGGTTTTACCTAATAAGAATGCGGTTGTCCCTGCTTTAGTGAAATAGAAAAATTTAGTCCCTTGCTAACAAAACCAACTTTCCCACTTCACAAAAAAACTACCCTAGAAAAGGATAGTTTTTTGTGTAACTATGTTTATATTTTTTCGATTTCCCTTATTAATTCTTCGACTAGATCCTCTTCTTTAACTTTTTTAATAATTTCCCCTTTTTTAAAGATCAAACCTTGGCCATTCCCTCCTGCTATGCCGATGTCTGCTCTTCTAGCTTCTCCGGGTCCATTGACCGCGCAACCCATAACCGCTACTTTGATATGCTTATTCACTTTTCCAAGTCTTTCTTCCACTTCCTGGGCTATTTTAATCAAATCTATTTGCGTCCTTCCACAGGTAGGACAGGAAATAAATTCTATGCCTTCTTCTAAGTAGCCTAAGGATTTTAAGATATCCTTACCTACTTTTATTTCTTCAATAGGATCTCCTGTCAAAGATACTCTAATGGTATCTCCTATTCCCTCTGCTAAAAGGGTTCCTATACCTACACTTGATTTTATGGTTCCCATTCTTAAAGTGCCCGATTCAGTGACTCCCACATGTAGTGGATAATCCACTTTCTGGGATAATAGTCGATAACATTCTATCATTTCCGAAACATCAGAGGACTTAGCAGAAATAGCGATATCAAAGAAGTTTAATTCCTCTAGTATTTCCACATGCCTTAGGGCACTATCTACCAAGGCCTCTGGACATACCTCTCCATATTTTTCAAGAATATCTTTTTGTAAAGAACCGGAATTGACTCCTATCCGAATAGGTATTCCCTTACTCTTAGCAGCTTCCACCACAGCTTTCACCCGATCTTCGCTTCCAATATTGCCGGGATTTATTCTTAGGGCTGCCACGCCGTTCTCTATAGCCTTTAGAGCTAGTCTATAATCAAAGTGTATATCCGCTACCAAGGGGATATGAATTTCTTTTATTATCTTTTTCAAAGCTTCACTGGCTTCCATATCCGGTACAGCACAGCGAATGATCTCACAACCCACTTCTTCTAATTGTACTATTTGTTTGACTGTGGAAACTACATCCCTTGTATCTGTATTGGTCATGGATTGTACTTTAATAGAGGAGTCTCCACCTACATAGATATCTCCTACTCTAATTTTTCTTGTATGCACTCTATTGATCATATATCTTATCCTTTCATACAATTTCTAAGAATGATCTGTTGTACTTGTTACATTACGACTTACTTATATTCAAAACTAAGAGTTTGTATAAAGCTAATGCTCTATTTCACTAGCACAACAAATGAACTTATAGTTTTTCTACCTTCTATCCTCTACCTAATTTCATTTTATTTTTTCAATCACATCTTGAATAATCCAATCTGGAGTAGAAGCTCCAGCAGTAATGCCTATGGTCTTCACATCTTCCTTGTCAAAGGCTTCTGTTGGAAGTTCAAGGCTATTTTCTATAAAAATAGTATTTTCACAGTTGGTACGACAAATATCAAATAGTTTTTTACTATTAGAGCTGTGTTTCCCTCCGATGACAATCATTAAATCAACCTGTTTGGAAACTTCATCTGCACTTTCCTGTCTTTCCTTAGTCGCACTGCATATGGTATTAAATGTGAGTACCTCCTCACATTTTTTTGAAACAATATCTACGACTTTCTCAAAATTAAATAATCTTTCGGTGGTTTGAGCAACTACACATACCTTGGCCGGAAGATCGGATAAGTTACTGCCATCCTTTGTGATAATCGCAGAATTATTACACCAACCATTAATGCCCACTACCTCTGGATGATTTTCATCTCCCACGATAATAATTTGATATCCTAAATCATGATATTTTTCAGCTATTTTTTGAATTTTAGTGACAAAGGGGCAGGTAGCATTTACCATTTTCGAACCACTTTTCTCTATATTACCAATGACATTGAGTGTCACTCCATGGGATCGAATGATAATCGTATCCTTAGGCTCTAATGTTTCTAGGTCATCCTCATCTATTTGATCGATCCCTTTTTCCTTTAGCCGATGAATCACATCGTTATTATGAATCAGAGGACCTAAGGTATAAAGCTTTGCATCTGCTGACTTTTTTTGATCAACGGTAATATCTACTGCTCTTTTTACACCAAAACAAAATCCAGATTTATCTGCAAGTATTATTTTTTTATTCATCATATCCTCCTACACAATTCATTAGTTGATTTCATATCCTACTTCTTTGCTCTACTTTTGAAGAATATCACAAACTTCCCCTCAAGGCAACTACCTCAAATCTAGGTCATCCCCTATCATATCCTCAATAAACTCCTCTTGATAACCTGCCTTGCCTATTTTAAGAATTTCTACTGTTGGAGGGCAATAGTTTCCAAATCCTTTAGCTCTATGAATAAGATAGAGATAATCTTTCTCCGACTATTAATCACATTTTCATAGTTTTCATAGTATAAGTATATCAAAGATAATAGGGGCTACAAACCAATTTGGTTAATGGATTGAATTTGCTCTTGCATACAATCAATCTACTCTATCCCTTGATTTCACATTTCTTTATCTTACCTACAGGCACATAATATTTGTTGTATTTATTCCCTTCTTTATCTGCATATTGTCCCTTTTTATCTGGCACCATAACAGTAGCCCGCTTGTTAATGGCATAAATCATTCCCTCTAAGATCTTCTCTTCAAAATCAAAGGTTATTTTATCCCCAATATGTAGATTAAACTTTTCCTTTGCTATTTCTCTGTTGGAGGGAAGTTCGTGGTAACTACTGGTGTGTCCAAAAAGATTTCTTGCTATGGTTTTAAATTGATTTCCTTTGCAGCTAGATTGGTGGAAATAGATAAACTCTATGACATGGCAAATCTCATGCTCTAATACCAATTGCAGAGCTTCAAGGGCATGATGACTTTGAATCTCACATACTTTTTTATCCCTTTCTAAAAGATGGTATTGAAAAAAGAAGTTGACTCCTATGCGAATTTCAATGATAACTTCCTCTGGTTTTCTTTCACCTATATTTTTAGGGCATAGGGTAAGGCCTGCACTTCTAGTCATACGCTTGGAAAGGGAAAATTTAAAATTCCCTGGGAAATTATTTTCTAGATGCTTATTTAAAAATACTTTGTCATAGAGTTCAAAGAGTATTTTTATATCCTCTGGAGATATTTCTTTTATCCTCTTACTTTTGATATTCGGAGATAATTTCATAAATTCTTGGGTAATATAGGCCCTTTTTTTGATAATGTTTTTATTGTCATATTGATATTGAATCATTTTCTTGCCCTTTCCTCTTGGATAAAATAATACTATTCTATATCTATTTATTTTCAGTCTTTTTCATTAGGTATCGTTTCTTATATTTTACACTGGCATATCTTCCTATTTTTCTTATCATATGATAATTAACTATTCCTCCCACAGCTCCAACCACTGGAATCCCTTGAATAAATTTTGCGGTTAGCATTGCCTCTGATAAAACTTGGGCTGTCTCCTTTATTCGTTCCTCTAGATTTATATCTCCTTGAACTTGCTGGTCAATCTGATTCCCTAATTCATCTAATTGTTCATTGAATATTTGTTGCCTACTTCCTTGGGTCATTGCTCCGGAGATGACAAGGAGAATATATGCCTTCTCCTCCTCTTTTTTATAATCATAGCCATAATTTAGTGCGATTTCATAAACGGTCCTCATAATCACTGCAATAAAGAGAGGAATGTCGGGCAATCCAATGCCCAGTACACCTAAAACTCCTCCTTCTAAAACTGAAAAAGAGGAATTAACAAGTTTTGAATGATTGACTTGTTTATCTAATCTTTTGATATATTTTTTCCCCATTTTCTTGTCTACTGCATAATTATTTAAATCATGTTCCAACTGGATTTTATCCTTATCATAGGTTTTTTCAATATAGGTATTTCCCTTTTCAAAGACCAATTGAAATCCCTTAAAAAAAGCATTTTCTAAGGTGCTTTTCAATTTCGCTGGTATTTTCTCTTGAATTTTATTCATCATAGGAGCTATCTTAGATTTTAACAATGCATTCTCTTTCTTATTTAGGAATTTTTCTTCCCGTTTTTTCAACTTCTTTAGTTCTTTACTCAATTGTCTATCCATTTCACCGCTCCTTTCTATTAAATATCTATATTATATAATAGTTGAAAAAAATAACTATCCTCTTTCTTAAAATATTTTTTAAAAAAGCTAAGAAAACGGATGGCCACTTTCCTAGATGATAAAAAAAGAGAGACATGGATTTATCTCCATCTCTCTCTGCTCTCTTTAAGCGGCAAACTGACTTCTATAAAGTTCTGCATAGAATCCATTTTTTTCTAAAAGTTCCTCATGGTTACCCTGTTCTACGATGTCTCCATCCTTCATGACAAGGATTAAGTCTGCATCCCTTATGGTGGAAAGTCTGTGGGCAATAATAAAGGATGTTCTTCCTTTCATGAGATTCTCCATTGCTCTTTGGATTAAAATTTCCGTTCTAGTATCTACCGAAGAAGTTGCCTCATCTAGAATCAGAATCTTAGGGTCAGAAAGAATTGCTCTAGCAATGGTAAGAAGCTGTTTTTGTCCTTGGGAAATATTATTGGCTTCTTCATTGATGATCATATCATATCCTTCCGGTAGGGTTTGTATAAACCGATGGGCATGGGCAGATTTTGCAGCTTTTATCACTTCTTCATCTGTGGCATCCAGTCTTCCATATCGGATATTCTCCATGATGCTTCCAGAAAAAAGCCATGTATCTTGAAGAACCATACCGAAATCATCTCTTAAATCTTCCCGGGTAAAGTCTTTGATATCGTGATCATCTACAAGGATTCTCCCCTTATTGATATCATAAAATCTCATGAGGAGTTTTACAATAGTGGTCTTTCCTGCTCCTGTAGGTCCTACTATAGCTACTTTTTGTCCTGGCTCAATATCCGCTGAGAAATTGTTGATGATGGTCTTGTCTTCATTGTATCCAAATTTAATATTTTCAAAGCTTACTCTTCCTTTGACTTTCTCTAGTTGAACAGGTTCTTCTGTTTCCTTAATTTCTTCCTCTTCTCCTAAAAATTCAAATACTCTTTCTGATGCTGCAACCGTAGACTGTAAGACATTACTAATCTGAGCTACCTGGGCGATAGGCTGAGTAAAGCTTCTTATATATTGGATAAAGGAAAGAATATCTCCTACTTCTATAACTTTTCTTACTGCATACCAACCACCTAAAATGGATACTGCTACATATCCTATATTGCCCACAAAGTTCATAATGGGCATCATCATACCGGAAAGAAATTGGGATTTCCAAGCAGAATGATATAGTTCTCCATTAATGTCTCTAAATTTTGAAATTGCTTCTTCCTCCGCATTAAAGGCTTTCATAATTTGATGCCCGCCATAAACTTCCTCTATATGACCATTTACCCGTCCCAGGGATTCTTGCTGGGCCTTAAAGTATTTTTGAGATCTCTTGATAATGGTCATGACTAAAATCATGGAAATGGGCAATATTAAAATGGCCGCAATGGTCATCTGCCAACTTATGGATATCATCATAATGAGAACACCCACAAGGGTTGTGGCAGAAGTAATAATCTGACTCATACTTTGATTTAGAGTTTGGCTTACAGTATCCACATCATTGGTGACTCTGGATAATACATCCCCATGGGATACAGAATCAAAATATTTGAGGGGAAGTTTATTGACCTTTTCTGCGATTTCTCTTCTTAAATTATAGGATATTTTCTGGGAAACCCCAGTAACGATAAATCCTTGTATATAAGAAAACAATGCAGATATGGCATATAGCCCCAGTAAAAGAAGAAGAATGTTGGATATATATTGAAAGTCAATTCCTCCATTAGCCACTCCCGCTACTTTCGATACTAAACCTTCAAATATTCTTGTTGTCGCCTTTCCTAATATTTTAGGGCCTATAATAGAAAACACGGTACTTCCTGCAGCAAATATCATAACGATAATCAGTTTTATTCTATAGGGTTTTAAATATTGAAGGAGTTTTGCGAAGGTTCCTTTGAAATCCTTAGGCTTTTCAAATTTTCCTCCCATACCTCCCATAGGGCCTCGCCCCATCCTTGCAGGTCTATTATTTCTTGTATTATTTTCACTCATCGTGCTAGTTCCTCCTCTGATAGTTGTGATAGAGCAATTTGCTTGTAAACATCACAATTCTTTAGAAGTTCTCTATGGGTTCCCATGCCTACTATTCTTCCTTCGTCTAATACCACAATGTTTTCAGCATTCATAATGGTACTAATTCGCTGGGCGACAATGAGCACAGTTCTATCTTTTATTTCCTCTCCCATGGCCTTTCGTAGTGCAGCATCAGTTTTAAAGTCTAGGGCGGAGAAACTATCATCAAAGATAAATACTTCAGGTTTTTTAGCCAATGCCCTTGCAATAGAAAGTCTTTGTCTCTGCCCTCCTGAGACATTAGTTCCTCCTTGGGCGATTTCAGACAAAATTCCCTCTTCCTTTTGCTCTATAAATTCCTTTGCTTGGGCGATTTCTATAGCCTTTTGCATATCTTCATCACTGACATCAGCATTTTTCCCATATCTAATATTGCTTTCTATATTTCCTGTAAACAAAATACCTTTTTGAGGAACATAACCAATTCTTTCTCTTAAATCATGCAGTCTTAATTCTCTTATATCTGTACCATCTAAAAGAATTTCCCCTTCGGTTATATCGTAAAATCGTGGAATGAGATTAACAAGCGTTGATTTACCACTTCCCGTACTTCCGATAAAGGCAGTGGTTTCCCCTGGTTTTGCGGTAAAGGATATATTCTCTAAAACACATTCCTCTGCCCCTGGATATTTGAAGCTGACATTTTTAAACTCCAATACTCCTTTTCCACTCTTTTTTAATTCCTTAGGCTCTGTAGGGTCTTCAATAGTAAGATCTTTATCCAATACTTCTGAAATCCTTTGGGCGGATACGGATGCCCTTGGCAGCATAATGGAGATCATGGAGATCATCAAAAAGGACATAATAATTTGCATTGCGTATTGCATAAAGGCCATCATATCCCCTACCTGTATAGCTCCATCGTTGATTTGATGGGCGCCTATCCATACAATAAGCAAAGTAATGCCATTCATAATGAGCATCATTGTAGGCATCATGGTGGTCATGATTCTAGATACAAAAAGATTGGTTTTTGTTAAATCTTTATTGGCATTATCAAACTTCTTTTCCTCAAACTTCTGGGTATTAAAGGCTCGGATGACCAACATTCCAGCAAGAGACTCTCTCATGACTCGGTTGACCTTATCGACAAGCTTCTGTAGTTTCTTGAATTTTGGCATGGCTACACTAAAAAGAAGAATGACTAAAGTAAGAATAGCCATAACCCCAACGGCTACAATCCATGCCATGGAAGTGTTTGTCCTTAAGGCTCTGATCACTCCACCCGCACCTAAAATAGGGGCATAAAACACCATTCTCAGTAGCATGACCGTAAACATCTGTATCTGTTGAATATCATTTGTACTTCGCGTAATCAAAGAAGCTGTGGAGAAATCATTAAACTCTCCGTTGGAAAAGGCCGTTACTTTTTTAAATATTTTATCCCTTAGGTTTCTACCAAGTCCTGAAGAAACCCGAGCAGATAAGAAACCAACCGATATAGAGGCCATCATGCCTCCAAGGGAAATCAGTAACATCAATCCACCTATCCACAAGATATAATTTGATTGGGTCTTTCGGATATTGACACCAATATCTTCATATTGAGATTTTATATATTGAATGGCCCCTTGATCAATTATGCTATCAGGTAAAGCATTAATCTGTTCATCCATTTGGGCTTTTACTGCATCCATTTGTTCTGGGGGTAAATTTTTCATTACCATAAAAGGATCGGTTCCCGCAGGTAGGTCAGCAAAGGGATTTTTCTCAGTATTTTCTGAAGTCATCCCCTGGGGGATATCTCCTTCTATACCTGCTACCATAAGAATAGCCTTACCTAAAAAACCATTCATCCTTTCAATCTCTTCTTTAGAATCGGTATCTAAAATATAAAGCTTTTCTTTTTCTAAAGAGGGATATTTTTTATGAAAACTTTCATATTCCTTCTGGGATAAAGTTTCCTTATCTATTAATCTATAGTTATCTTCTACTATCTTTCTTTCATCTTGGTTCAAAAAGAATGCTATCTTTTCCATGGTATCGGTTTTCATAACTGCTGGCACTGCATTTTCTATCCCATTTTGTTGTATCCCCACATTGATAATATTGGACATATAGTCAGGTAGGGCAAGCTCACTACTTGCTTGAAGGAAAAGTAATACTATGATAATCCCTATGAATACAACAAAGGGTTTAAATTCCTTAAATATCCTTAACATGTTGACTCCTCCATTACATTAGTTGTTTACTGTTTGCTCTCATTAAATTATCCAGCATTTGCATAAGTAGCCTTCTTAAAATAACCTTTTCTTCTACTGTAAAATTACCAAAGCATTCTTCCTCAATATGCTCCATGGCTTTCATAGATCTTTTACAAATTTCCTTCCCTTTATCGGTAAGATATACTCTGGATATCCTTTGATCTTTAGCATCTTGCTTGCGTTCTACTAAATTTGCTTTTTCCATTCTCTTGACCATCACGGTTATGGTGGCGGGAGCTATTTTCAGCTTATCTGCCAAATCTTTTTGACTCTGTCCATTCTCTTTATTTAAAATAAATAATAGAGGAGGTTGCCCTGGATATATCCCTATTTCATCTAAAAGTACGTGGGTACGGCAATGATGTAGTTTTAATATTTCTAGAAATATATAATATAAAGAGTCTCTATCCATATCTTTTTTCCTCCTCTCATTTAATTAGCTAGCTAATATTAATTTTTAATTTAAGATTTTTATATTATACTACAATCACTAAGCCAATTCAATATTAATTTAGATATTTTTTAATTAGGTGGCTAATTTTATTTTCCTTCTATAAAATTTTATATAATTAAAGGAATTAAGAAAATACAAAGTTTGTTTTGTGTCTTTATAAGGGATATATAGATTTGAATTTTTCGTTTCTATAAGTAGTTAGTGAATGGTCTGTCATCCATTAAAAACCCCCTGTATCTCGTGAGATACAGGGGGTTTTCTCTTTATTATTCTATTTCTAAGTATTCCTTAATGCCTTCACATATGGAAGCCGCAACAGAACGTTGAAAATCCTTCCTTAACATTTTTTGCTCCTCTTGGGGATTGGTCAGATACCCTATTTCTAATAAAGCTGCTGGCATATTGGTATCTCGCAAAACAAAATAATCTCCCTTTTGCACTCCTTGATCCTTAAATCCTGAAGCATTCATTACATATTGGTGCATAAGTTGTGCAAAGGCTTGAGAGTTGTCATGGTAATAAAAAGATTGTGTCCCTGATAAATTGGGATCGGTAAAGGTATTCCCATGAATGGATATATACAAATCTGCCTTTAGATCATTCGCAAAATTAGGTCTATAGCGTTCTTCGGCTGAAAGAAAAGTGTCATCCTTCCTTGTCATATGCACCTCTATTTGTGGCTCTTCCTCTAATAATCTAGCGATTTCCTTAGACAAACTTAGGGTGAAATCCTTTTCATATAGCCCACTTGCTCCCGTGGCTCCTGGGTCTTTTCCTCCGTGTCCTGGATCAATCACTACTTTGTATAGGATTTTGTTATGTCCTCCACTACTGATCATGGTTAAAACTTTGCTACTGCAACTTGAAATGATTAATGCAACCAATAAAATAAATAGAATAAATCTTCCTGGTTTTACTATTTTTCTTCTCATGTTCATCCCCCTCTTTCTTCCGCCTCTTCACCGATAAACCCGTTAAATAAATATCTATGTTTTGATTCCCCTAGGCATAGGAAAGCGGCTATCGTCGCTCTAGTGATATAGGAAAGTTTTGTTCCTTGCTAGCAAGATCAGCTTTTCCATATCATAAAAAAAACAACTCTTTTCTATACTTCTATTGAAACATAAAAATTCGGTTGGTTTTTTAATTTTATCTTATTAATCTCTTACGTTTTTCTTAATAAAGTAAGGGAAGTCCCCTAATATCCTCTTCTTTTTATTTAGAATTTTATTATACCATAAAATTCTCTTTCCTATAAAATAGCAGAAGTTAAATATGTCTATCCAGCATTTTCTATTATAGTGATATCAATAATTGGTAACCCCTTTGATTTGTTTCCTCTCTTTAAGGGAATATATATTTTAGGCAGATATAGGATTGCCCCATGGAGGAGTTTATGTAAAATATTTCTCATCTATTTGATTGTTCTTTCATACCCTTATATTAGCTTCATTTGTTGTACAAATACAATAAAGAATTTTTCTTTTGGGACAACTGACATCATAGAATCCTTTAGTTTTTTAAAGAATATATGATATCCTATATAAAAACCATGAATAGAAGGAGAATATCTATGTTTGAATCCTTAGTTTCAACAAATAGTCTAAGTTTTATTTTAGTATTAATTGAAGGAATATTATCCTTCTTTTCCCCTTGCGTCATCCCCCTTATCCCTATTTACATCAGTTATTTAGCAGGGAATGCAGAACATATTGATGATCAAGGAGTGATCTCTTACCAAAGAAAAAAGGTGTTTTTTCATACGGTGTGTTTTGTCCTCGGTATATCCACAGCCTTTTTTATCCTAGGAATGTCCTTTACTGCCCTTGGATCATTTTTCCAGCAGAACAAAGTAATTTTTACCAGAGTTGGTGGAGTAGTCATCATCCTTTTGGGTTTATTTCAATTGGGAATCTTTGATCTTAGCTTTTTGAAAAAGGAGAGAAAACTTAATTTTAATCTCTATAAAAAAGAAGTCAATCCTTTTATAGCCTTTGTCATGGGATTTACCTTCAGCTTTGCTTGGACACCTTGTGTGGGGCCTGCCCTATCTTCTGTGTTGATTTTAGCATCAGGGGCCAGTAGTTCTTTTCTAGGTAATCTATTAATCCTTACTTATGCTATTGGCTTTATTATCCCCTTTTTATTGTTAGGTTTGTTTACTACCCAGGTATTAAACTTCCTCAAAAAACATCAAAAGCTTCTTAAATATACCGTAAAAGCTGGAGGAGTCATTCTAATCCTTATGGGCATAATGACCTTTACAGGTTGGATGAATGGGATTTCAGGCTATCTAAATTCCTTTGATTCCCCCTTGACTCCTGAAAATACCCAAGAGGAACAAATGCCTGTAGATCCAGTAGAAGAAGATGAAAATATAGATCCTTCTGCCAATGATGAAGTTGCAGAGGAGAACCAAGAAACGGACGTCATGCCTGCAATGGATTTTACTTTAACCGATCAGTATGGCAATGAACATACCCTCTCGGATTATGAGGGAAAAGTAGTATTTTTAAATTTTTGGGCCACCTGGTGTCCTCCTTGTAAAAAAGAAATGCCTGATATTGAAGCTCTTTATCATCAATATAATAAAAACCAAGAAGATGTTATTATCCTTGGGGTGGCAGGGCCTAAAAATGAACAAAATCCCAATACCCGAGAAGTGGATAAGGATGGTATACTAAAGTTTTTAAAGGAAAACAATATCACCTTCCCCATTGTATTTGATGAGACCGATGAGGTTTTTAGTCAATACTCTATCTCTTCATTACCCACTACTTTCATGATTGATAAAAAGGGAAATATCCACGGCTATGCTCCAGGGATGCTCACTAAGGATATGATGAAGAATATTATCCAAGAGACCCTAGATGCTAATAACTAGTACAAAAGAGGGAGTCATTGTCACACTTCAATGTGACAATGACTCCCTCCTTTTATACTAGTTTTTTATAAAGATGTTTGTCTATCCTTCCCCACTGCTATTTCTTGATGAATTTCATACATTTCCATATCCAGCTGAGTAATGGAATCTGCACAATTTTTCAATCGTTGGCGCAATTCCTCGGATATATCTTCTCTTGATTTATATTTCAGTTGGTGTTCCAGGCTTGCCCAAAAATCCATAGCAATGGTGCGTATTTGAATTTCAACGGGTATTTTTTCAGTCTTCTCTGCTAAAAATATAGGAACTGCTACAATGAGATGCAAACTACGATAACCATTTTCCTTGGGGTGGGTAATATAGTCCCGTTTTTCAATCAGAGTAATATCATCTTGTCCAATAAGCAAATTTGCTATACTATTGATATCATCTATATAATTGCAAATCACCCGCACACCTGCAACATCCATTAAATTTTCTCTTACCGAAGACATACTGATATCCAAATCCTTTTTCTTCAGCTTTTGGAGAATACTTTTAGGAGATTTTAATCGATATTCTATATGGTGTATGGGGTTATGATCGTATTGCACCTGAAATTCTTCATCCAGTATTTCCAACTTGGTTCTTATTTCTTTGATGGCCGCATTGTATAACTGCTGCTGCCTAATAAAACCCTTTACATCTTCAACGATTTTTAAATTTTCATAAACATCTAGATCTAGATCTGTCAAATTAATTTGCATGATATCATTAAATTCCATCATTCTTTTCTCCGCTCCTTAAAACCAGATTCTTATGCGCAGTTCATCTTTCCGGTAGGAACCTAAGCATAGAAGTCACGGAATTGTGGAGGGCTAGACAATAGCCCCCCTTTCCATCCCTTTCTATATTATCATATCTTTTATATCTATCAAAATATCCCTCATGTTTTGCAACAGAACTCCCATCAGTCCAATGGTCTTTGCCTCTTCTTCCTCCCCAAATGGAATTACTCTTTTTCTGTTAGCTCAATACCATTTTCAATAAATTTTATTGTTCCTTGTTTTAATAATCTACCAATGGCTGTTTTAAATGCACTTTTACTCATGCTTAATTCTTCTTTTATTTTACTGGGTGAACTTTTGTCATTTAGAAAAAGTGTACCTTGATTTTGAATAAGCTTTTCTAAAACAATTTCTGCATCCTTATCCATTTGCCTATAGGATTTTTCTCTTACACTCAAATCTAATTTTCCATCTTCTCTTACCCTAGTAATTCTTCCCTCTATCTGGTCACCTATTTTATATTTTCCATATAACTCCTTTTTAGGAATTAAGCCATGATATTTGGCCTCTACAGCTACAAATAGACCCAATTCATCATTACTACTATAAATAATCCCCTTTACTCGATCCCCTTCCTTATAGGGAGATTCACTGCTAAGAAGTTTGTGAATGTCCATAGTAGCACATAATCGATCACTTTTATCTATGTATACACCTACTAGATATTCTCTACCTTCTTTTACTCTAGTAGTTTGCTCCCTAAAGGGTAAAAATAAATCCTTTTCTAAATTCCAATCTAAAAAAGCGCCAATTTTCGTTACCTGAGTAACTTGGAGAAATCCAATCTCTCCTAAAATCAACTTGGGCCGTTGTGTTGTAGCTATTTTTCTATCTTGGGAATCCCTATAAATAAATACCTCTACTTCCTCTCCTATCTCAGTGTCAGGAGGAACCTGTTTGTTTGGAAGCAAAACATCTTCCTCATGATTCCCCTCTCCTTCATTTAGATATACACCTATGGAAGTTTTCCGAATAATCTCTAGTTTTTGTATTTCTCCTAATTTAATCATATTTTCTCCTTTTTCCTTTAAATTTTTATATAAACCCGTTTATTAACTCTATTTATTCCCTGCATAGTCTATTATATATCAAAAATATATAAAAGGAGGAATAGTAAGAGAACAGAATTAAATGTACCATAAGATTAGTAGGTCATGAATGCAACATAGTGGATGGACAAGACATGGCTTTTGTATCTATTCTCTTTCAAAATGGGGAAATGTTGTTTATGTTGGCAATAAACCATTGGGGGAGGAGTTGTTGGCACTTTAGATAAAGTGCCAACAACTCCTCCCCTGAAACTTTTTAAAGCCATGTGTAATTGAGTACTAGATAAATACAGTACATCAAAAGAAGTATACTTCCTTCCTTTTTGGTGATTTCCTCATTTTCACCCCTTGAAAACAATCGAAAGGTAATAAGAATAATAAGCATAGTGGGGATCTGAAGTTTATAGAAATTGGTTGGAACACTTAGGCCACCTGTAGTTACAGCAGCAGCACTACCCACTACAAAGAGTACATTTAGAATGTCCGCTCCAACGATATTCCCAATGGCCAGTTCTCCATGTCCCTTTCTCACAGCAGTAATAGCTGTTACCAACTCAGGCAAACTGGTTCCAAAGGCAATTAAAGTTGCCGCAATAATACTTTGAGGAATGCCCACTCGAACAGCTGAAATCTCCACTGCAGGTATAAGAACCTTTGAAGAACCTATGATTAGGGCTATACCTATAAATAATTTTAATATTTTCACCAACAATGAACCTTTTTCATCCTCTGAAACATTTTCAGTCATAGCCATTTCTTTTATGGGTGAGGATGACTCTTCTTTGGGAACAGATTGTTCGGAAGATGAATCTTTGGACCACTTAATGGAGATATAGATATACGTAATTAATAAAGCTATAAACAGCCAACCCATCCATTGACTAATGTTTCCCTGTCCTCCAGATAAGAAGGGAAGACTCACAACGGCAAGTAAAACCCCTGCTCCTACTTGGATTTTTCCCTGGCGCTGGACAATATTTTTATCTACGGGTAAGCGTCCAAGAAGAGCGGCAATACCAAGAATAAGTCCAGTATCCACAATAATCGAGCCAATGGCATTTCCCAATGCAAGATCAGGATTTCCATTAACGGCTGCTAGCACAGACACTGTAGCCTCAGGCAGAGTGGTACCCAATGAAACAATTGTGGCTCCTACAATTGTTTTAGGAACACCCCATTGAAGGGAAAGACTAACCGCTTCATCTACTAGGATATCTGCCCCCTTCCCTAGGATATACAGCATTGCACAAATAATAAGCACTAAAACTAATGTTGGAAATGAAGTTAAATAACTATGAAGAAGCTCTTCCATAAAAAAATATTCCTCCCTTTATATTTTATACAAAAAATAAAAGACGCTACACAAAATACAGGCTAACCAAAATTAGCTTATATTTCTGTAGAGTCTCACTAGATATATTATGATACATCATTAAAGCCAGGAAAATAGCATTTCCGAGATGATGACTTTAATCCCTTTTTAAGGTTAGTTACTCCCTCTTACTATCTGAGTATAAGAAGAAAGAATGTTTTTGTCAATTGTTTTTCTTGCTTATTGATATCTTTTTCTTTTTCTAGATAATGGATGGTCATTATAAGCTAGTTTTCTATTTTAATTTCTTTAATAATTCAACTAAATATTCATACACCCTTTCTGTAGAGGAAATGCTTAGTCTTTCCTTGGGCGTATGAACATCATACATATTTGGCCCAAAGGAAATAATATCTAGATGGGAGTATTTTTTTGCGAGCACTCCGCATTCTAGCCCCGCATGAATGACAGTTGACTCCATTTCCTTTCCGAACATTTCCTTATATAAAGCCAATGCCGTATCCCTCAATTGGGATTTAGGGTTATACTGCCACTCTGGATAGCTACCACTGATCTGGTATTCACTTTGGGTTTTACTAACTTGATCTATTACTTTCTGACGCAGCTTATGTAATACCTCTTCCGATGAGCTTCTTAAAGAAATCTGAATGATTATTTTTTCTTCTTCCATTTTTACAATGGCTAGATTACTGGAACTTTCTACAATGTCATTATTTTGAGGCAATTTTGTAAATACTCCTGTAGGTAAAGTATCCAAAAGGAGTACCAGATCATTCCATGTATCTCTTGAAAGAACCTTTAAGGCTGAATTTCCTTCGGTAAAAATGATCTCCATTCCCGATTCTTCTGATGAATATTGATGCAAAATCTCTTTTTTTATTTTCTGAACTTTTTCCCTAAACTCAGGTAATTCTTTAGCCTTTACCGCTATTTTAGCCCTGCTTTGTCTTGGAATGGCATTATCCTTAGTGCCCCCCTCAAAGGATATGAGCTCTACATCCCATAATTCCTTTATTTCTTTTACTATGGAATTTAAAATCTTATTAGAGTTCCCTCTAGCCTTATGGATTTCAACACCGGAATGTCCACCTTGCAGGCCTTTAACCTCTACACTTACTTCCATATACCCTGAAATTTTTTGATAATTTGCTGGTATTTTTATTTGTATGAGTTCCCCTCCCGCAGAACCTGCTATCAATACGCCCTCCTCTTCCGAATCTAAATTTAGTAGCCTAGTGCCTCTTAAAATATCCTCTGATAGGCCTAGGGCGCCATCCATTTCTACTTCTTCTGAGGTGGTGACCAACAGCTCTATATCCGGATGCTCTATGGTGTCCTCTTCTAGTAAGGCAAGCCCCATAGCAATGGCAATTCCATTATCTGCTCCCAGGGTGGTTTTATCTGCTTGGATATAATCTCCCTCAATTTCTAATGCAATCGGATCTTTCTTAAAATCATGATGGCTATCCTCTTCTTTTTCACATACCATATCCATATGCCCTTGGATAATGATGCCTTGAGCATTTTCATAGCCTGGTGTAGCGGGTTTTCTAATAATGACATTAAGTGCTTCATCTTGGATGGTTTCAAGGTTCAATTTTTCCCCTACGCTTTTAATATAATTGCTAATATTTTGCTCATCATAGGAACAGCGAGGAATATTTGCTATTTGTTCAAAATAATAAAAAACTCTCTTAGGTTCTAATCCTTCTAACTTATTCATCCCGATTCTCCATTCTTTGTTTTAAAGAGCAGCACTAAGCTTCTGCTTGTTATTTACTTGGTATTATTTTCGATAATCTTTACAATAAGCTTTGAAGCCAACTTCATGGACTCTATAGGAATAAATTCAAATCTTCCATGAAAATTGTACCCTCCAGTAAAAATATTGGGGCAGGGCAAACCCATATAAGATAGCCTTGCTCCATCAGTACCTCCCCGAATAGGTGTGACTTTCGGTTCTATGCCTAATTCTTCCATGGACTTTTGGGCAAGTTGGATAATTTCCATATGGGGTTCAACTTTTTCCTTCATATTATAATAACTATCGGTTATTTCCAGGGTAATGATATTTCCATATTTTTGATTTAAAAAGTCTACAATATCCCTGAGATATTTTTTCTTCGCCTCAAACCTTTCCATGGAATGATCTCGAATAATATACTCTAACTTAGTATGTTCTACATTTCCTACAATATCATCCAAAAGATAAAAACCTTCGTAGCCTTCGGTATACTCGGGCTTTTCGTTGGAGGGCAACAAGCCTTCTAATTCCATGGCTATTCTAATGGAGTTGATCATAATATTCTTTGCCGAACCTGGATGAACATTTTTTCCTTCAATTTCGATTTTCGCACTGGCTGCATTAAAATTTTCATATTCTAATTCTCCTAAAGGTCCCCCATCTACCGTATAAGCAAAGTCAGCCCCAAAACCTTCTACATCAAAGAGATCTGCCCCTCTGCCAATTTCTTCGTCTGGGGTGAAAGCAATTTTTATCTCGCCATGTTTAATCTCTGGATGACAGATTAAATATTCCATAGCCGTCATAATGGCAGTAATCCCCGCCTTATCATCTGCCCCAAGCAAAGTGGTTCCATCCGTTGTAATAAGCTCCTTACCTACAAGTTCTTTTAAAAAGGGAAATTTTTTTTGCCCTATAGAATACTGACTGTTTAGTTGAATATCTCCACCTTGGTAGATAAAAATCTGGGGATTTGTACATTTCCCATCTAAATCTGGGCTAGTATCCATATGAGCTATAAATCCTATTGTAGGCACTTTTTTATCTGTATTAGACTTAATAGTCCCATAGACATATCCATTTTCATCTTGTTTTACCTCCTCTAGTCCCATTGCTTTTAGTTCTTCTACCAACAAAGACCCTAGCTTTCGTTGACCTGATGTGCTCGGACAGCTATTGCTCTTTTCATCAGACTTTGTGTCTATGGCAATATATTTTGTAAACCGTTCAACAATTTTTTCCATATAATCTTCCTTTCTTCTCTATTCAATATAATTTTATCATATACTTTGCAACACAAGCATGACAATGGAAAAGACTCCTATAATGCCCATGAGGGGGAGGATGAATTTTAACCACTTGTCATAGGTCACATCTACCATCTCTAAGGTTGCCAAAATTAATCCTGTGGGAGTAATAAAGGCCATCCAACCTTGTCCCCAGTTATAGGCAGTGACTACAACAGCCCTGGATACACCTACTGTATCTGCCAACGGTGCCATAATAGGCATGGATAGGGTGGCAAGTCCTGAGGATGAAGGCACAAAAAATCCTAGGAAACTAAATAATATCATTTGAACCGCTGCAAAAATACCCCTATTCATATTTTCAATAATTGAAGAGGTATAATAAAGCAAGGTATCTGAAATCATTCCATTGTCCATGACAATATTAATTGCCCTGGCTACTCCAATAATCAGAACAACGCCTATTAAATCAGCTGCCCCCTCTAAGAAGGTATTCACAGCTTCCTTTTCCGAAAATCCTGATAAAAAGGCAATGATGATGGCCACTGCCAAAAATAAAGCTGACATTTCCGGAAACCACCAAATCCCTCTAGACACTCCCCAAATCATCAAGGGAAAAGCCGCTAAAAATATAAGAAGGATTAGAATTCTTCTCCAGTTAAAGGGGATAACATTTTCGGGATTATAGTTTTTTAAAAACCGTGTTTCTATCTTATCCTTTTCCTCATAAATCAATGAAGCCTTGGGATTGTTTTTTACCCTTTGGGCATAGCGGTAGATATACATTAGGGTAATAATCATGGCCAATACCAAACTTATCCCTCGAAATACCAAGCCTTCACTAAAGGATATTCCTGCAGCATCAGAGGCAATAACTACCGAGAAGGGATTCACTGTAGAAAACATAGTCCCAATGGAAGATCCCATGTATATTGCCGCAATACACACAATGGCATCGTAGCCACTGGCTATAAATATAGGCATAAGTATGGGATATAGAGCAATGGTTTCCTCCGCCAATCCAAAGGTAGTCCCTCCTAAAGCAATTAGAGCAGACACAAAGATGACCAATAAAAATTCCTTTCCCTTGGTTCTCTTGGATAAAGCCGCAATCCCTGCATCAAAGGTACCGGTTTTATTGATTAAACCAATAATTCCTCCTAATATAAGTACAAAAACCATAATATCTACTGTATCCATAATCCCCTCAATAGGAGACATAATCACCGGCAATAGTCCCTGGGGAGATTGTTGTATTCTCTGATAAGTCCCAGGTATAGCAATAGGCTTTTTCATGCTCCCATCTATAAACTTTCCAATATTCATAGGGATGTTTAATTCCTCTAGGCTTTCCTGGGTGGCGGGCAAAGTTGTCACTTCCCCTAGATGATTTTCCACCATAAATGCATTTTCATCTGCATTGTACTGTAACTTAGAATAAACCCCTGCCGGCACTATATAGGTTAGTATAGCAGCAATAATTAAAATAATAAATAAAACCGTAAAGGCTGTAGGAAATTGAAATTTTCTTTTTCTTTTCTTTTCATCTGTCATAGGGTTGTCTCCTTCATTGTTTTACCAAAATTTGATCTCTCATCAATAGGTTTTAAACCTCTCTTATAAAGTATTAGTATTCATGAAGGATTTTATAAAAATATATAAAAAAAGAGGAAAATTTCATTTCCTCTCCTCTTTATAAATCCATTTCCTTTTTCAATCTGTTATTGGCAAATGCAAAAGCAAGAAAAGACAGTACAACAAGCAATAGGATAGATATATAAATCCCTTTCCATTGAACCACTCCCGTCATCATAATAAAGCGCAAGCTATTAATGACATGGGTAAATGGATTTAAGTTGATTATCACTTTTAGAACACCGCTTATTTCATCTATTGGAAACAAAGCAGAGCTTAGAAAAAATATCGGTAGAACGATAGCGTTCATGATGGTTTCATATATCATTTCATTGGGAAGAATCAAACTCATTCCATAGGCAATAGCAGCCATGAAAAATGCTGTCAAAAATATTAAAAAGAAGATAGCAACCATACTGGCAGCTCCATTCAACAATGGAACTGAGAAAAACAAACTGATGATTCCCATGATCCCTACTTCGAGGAATGTACATAATACAGCTTCTAAAATCTGCCCTAAAATAATGGAACTTCTTTTTATGGGTGCAATCAACACTCTATAGAAGCTGCCTTCTGATTTCATCATATAATTCATAATCCCACTACTGCTGCAAGTGGAAAAGCTAACCAATATCACCAGTCCGGGTAAAATAAAGGCTGTATAGTTCTCAATCCCTGTGTTCTGCATAGTCTGTCCTGCAACCGCACTATAGAGCACAAGCCAAAGAATTGGTTGTAAAATTGTAATTATAATGGTAAATTCATTATGATAACGCCATTTCATGTTTTTCCACAATATCGTTAAAACCCTCATATTCAATCCTCCCTTTTCTCTGTCAGTCGCAAAAATACATCTTCTAATGTAGGTTCTGTAATTTCAATTCCTTGGAAAGAAATTTGAGATTTTAATAAGAATTCATTGACCTTGATGAAATCACGTTGACTGGAATTGGTGTCAATTAGGATTGAATCATTGTGTAAAGTGCACATTAATGGAGTAAAGTGTTCAGTCAATACTGATAAAGCTGTTTTTGCTTGTTCATTATTAGAGAATTGAATTTTAATGGCATCTTGTCGGATATATTTTCTCAATTCAAAGGGTGTACCTTGAACAATTTCTTTTCCATCTTTTATAATACAAATTGTATCACTAAGATTATCTGCTTCTTCCAAATAATGTGTTGTGAAAAAAATCGTCATTCCAAAATCATCACGTATTTTTCTCATCATTTTCCCCATGGTCATTCGTGACTGTATATCCATACCGACTGTAGGTTCATCTAAAAATAAAATTTTTGGATTGGACATCATATTCAGGGCAATATCTAATCGTCGCTTGATCCCCCCAGAATAAGATAAAACAGGGTATTTAAGATACGGATTTAATTCAAATTCTTCAATTAGCATTGACATTCTCTGCCTTGCTTCACTCTTAGGAATTTTGTATAAACCAGCTTGAAACATCATGTTTTCTTTTAAAGATAAATGTGTGTCCATAGACACTCGCTGGGCAACACAAGCAATGGCAGAGCGAATTTCTTCAGAATCTTTTCCTATATCTTTTCCCAACATTGTAATTTTCCCAGAATTTAGTTTTAAATAGGTGGTTAATATGCTGATTAGGGTAGATTTACCCGCACCATTTTGACCTAAAAGAGAAAATATTTCACCCGTTTTTACATTGAGATTTAAACCATTCAATGCCTGCACTCCATTTTTATATAGCTTTTGAACCTTTTGAACTTCAATAGCGTACATATTCATCCTCCCTAATGGAGAATTGAATTTCAGTAATATTGATATTCCATCAATCAATTCTCCTTTTCTTTTTTGATGGCAATCCAGACTTCGGAATGACCATTTATTAATTTTTGGTCATGAATTGGATAGACTTCAATATCGGGCAGTCCAGCGTATTCATAGCCAGAAAACGGTAGCCATTCTGTATAGAAACGTTTGAATACACTCTGCACGTCTTCTTTCAAGCATCCGTGATTTTCAAAGACAACCCATGTAGAAGCTGGTATTTCGTATTCAAACATTCCTATGGGAACAGGATGATCGGTGGCAGAAGCAATATAGTAAAATATGTTCTGTGGATTTTCATATACGCTAACCCCTAATACGCCGTGGGGCTGTTGATTGGAAAGATCACATATGGTTTGAAACTCTTTCTTCTGTAAAACATCCTCCCAAAAATGTGGAATAGCCCTTTGATTTTCTTCCATATCCTCAATCAATGGGGTACGAATGCCGGCAATACCTATGGCTTCTTTTTCTTCAATATGATAGGACATAGCACTTCCTCCTGTTACTGTGACTGAAAATTTTATTGCTGGATAAGCGTTTAATTTACTTCCCATACTCTTTGCGGTAAAAGGGGCTATTCCATGAACATTTTTAAATGCACGGTTAAAAGATGTGGGAGAAGCATAACCGTATTTAAGAGCAATATCCACAACCTTTTTATCTGTTCGTTGTAATTCAAAGGCAGCTTGTGTCATTCTGCGACGACGGATATACTCAGATAAGGAAATACCAGCTACATAGGAAAATACTCTTTGAAAATAATAAGTAGAACAACAGGCAATCTGAGCTGCTTCATCGTAAGAAATATCTTTATCCAAATGATTTTCTATATATTCTATAGCACGACTTAAATTTTCTAACCATTTCATCGTCTTGCCTCCTTGTTAATAAGCATATCTTAGGTACAAATTTTATTCCTCGCTTTTCATGTCCTGTTCTGTAAACTAACCTTATCTCAATATATTTTTTATATCAATCAAATTAAAAAAGACCTGTCATTCATATGAGATATGAAGCAAGTCTTAGTCAACAATAAGTATATTATTCAGCATAGTTTTTCCTCTATATTTATGGGTGAAAAAAGAATAGAGAAAAAGATTATCCATTAATCCAATATGGTATTCCTGCATATCCCACAGATAAAGGCCGTTGCATCAGGTCTTTGTGCATAAATCATGAGCTACTCATGATAAGCGTATTTATACATCCTTCCCATAGTAGTAAGAAAACCGGTCCAATCTGCAAGGCTACTTGTAAGCCTCTTGGCGGTATCCTTAGAAAGCTGCGCATAGACTTGTGCTTTACTTGGCATATTAGCCCTCCTTAAATTTAAAATACCCAATACAGGATTTCTTGTAATGGGTATTCTATCTTTTTAAATTTTTTATTTGTTACAGTCTTTTAAAATTCCTACAGAAAATACGAGAAATTCCTTGAAGTCTTCCTAGTTTCGTTGATAATATCCGTTATATCATTTATATTTTAATGTTGTTACTACTATCTCTGGTCTATTAAAAACCCTTATATTTATAAAATAATTGCCAAGTCCTCTACTAACAACCATTGTACAATCATCATTATTATATAAACCACCATCGTATTCGGGAAAAAATGTGCCATCAGATAAAATCAGACCTCCTGCAAAAGGTAATCTAATTACACCCCCATGCTTATCTCCTGAAAATACTACATCCGCTCCTCAATTTGCATATTCATTGAAATGATCAGGTGTATGAGCTAATAGAATATTAACCTCCTGTGGACTAGATTTACCTAATCTGTCATCTATATTAATATTTCCACTAAGTTCTTCTTTTAGTCCATATATGTTTATCAATTCTTTTCTATTGTTTAATTGCACTTTTTCGTCATTAAGAACTATAACTCCAAGTTCTTCAAGTTTATCTTCGTAAGCTTCTTTCGTTCCTTCGTTCATATATTTATTTTCATCCTCAAAATATTTTCCTTCTTCATGCTCACCTGTTACATAATACACAGGATATTCACCGTTAAGGTTTTCTAAAAGAGTAATCAACACTTCGCCATTATCATCAGGACTGTTGGTTCTCATATCTCCTGTCATTACAATAATATTTGGTTCAAGATTATTAATTTTTTTAATAAGAATATTACTATCATTACCAAATGATTTGCTGTGTAAGTCTCACAACTGCAAAATTTTAAAGCCACTAAAGGCTAACGGTAAATTATTCACATAGATGTCTTCTTTAGTTACTGATATCCAGTTGAGTTGAACATAAAGAAATGATGTAATTGACATTATAATTATAAGTACCATAAATAATTTCTTTCCTCTTCTTCTTTTTATCATGAGTACTCCTTTTCTTAGTTTCTCGTTTAGTATTAGACAATGTCATTTAAAATTTAATCTAATACATTCATTCTCTTTTCTCTATGCAATATATATATTGATGAAACCAGTCCAATCAATAGTACAGATAAACATACGATTGGCTCCATCCATTTGATTCCAGTAAATCTATATAATATATTTACATTGCTGAATGTTTTGTCGAATATTAAAAAACCGATAAAGCAAAGTACACCAAATATAGGAATTAGTTTCATAATCAATGCTATTAGGTTCTGACTGAATCTTGATATCATAAAGGCTATCGCCGCTGACCCTATGTTTAAAATATAAAGCAGTAAAATATAAAACAGAATATACTGACCATAAGTTAAATCAAACCAGAAAAAATCTACTACTACATTCAGAAATGAGGTGAGCCCATTATTCCAGAAAACAAATGTGTCATTTATGGTATAAATAGCGCCAAAGATTAAAATAGATAATGTGGTGACCATAAATGCGGAGATTATAATAGAAATAAGCTGCTGGAACAAAATCCGTCTTCCATTTTTGGAACTATATTGCAGCAAGTGAACATTGCTAGAACGATCATTAACAATCAGTGGTGAAACCAGTACAAGTGTTATCAAAATTGTCAAAATGGCCAAATAAATTGAATAGGAGACGGTATTTTCAAAGGAGTATACATCCATAATATTTCGATATTCTTCTTTTTCTTTTATCTGTTGTAAACGAATGAACTCTGTTTTAGGTGTATCTTCTGAATTCAGAGCCTTGTCTAATGTATATTCAGGATAGCCATAATATCGATCTTCGAATGAATCCAATGCCTGTATTTTTAATCGTATAAAGTCAGTTTCTTCTCCAAGCAAAGTCCACACAGCTTCTGATTCTCTCTCGTTAGGTTCACTTTTACTATAAACCTTTTCAAAATCTTCAAAATTGTATATCCCTACTTCAGAAAAAATAGGGAATGTATTAATATATCCCTCCGCTTCAGATATAAAAGTTTTCTTCCTTTCATTTATAAAATCAGAAAACTCTTCATCAGTTACTTTTGTTCCATATCGTTTTGTCATTTCCATAGCGTATTCTATTTCTTCGATTTTTGAATGTCCATTTTTGAAGTAAGTTATATCCCACATCAGGAAAAGGCTAAAGAATAAAATACTAATTATTATAGCCACTAAAAGAATCCTTATATTCCATATTTTTTTAATCTCATTAAAAATTACGCTCATATTATATCCCTCCTTCTAAATCTCATAGCAGCTAATATAGAAAAGGCTGTTAAGATGAGTACCGATGCACAAAGTCCCACTGTCTCAAAATACTTCCATAGGGTATCTACATCGCCATCTGTAAACCAAATACTGCGCTTCAGCCACAGCCACACTGGTGAAAGCATGGAATAGTAACTAATATAATGATTCATCAAAGTTGTGCCCGGTATCATAAACGGCAAAGCAACGATTCCTGCGTTAATGATTAGGAATACCAAAAAGCTTATATAGCTGTTTTTTATAATCATTCCTATGACAAACGCCATAAGGCAAAAGGAAAAAATCAGACCAATACTCAACCCTATGTATGCAAAAAAATAAGTGAAAACACTATAGCTATGCCATGTAACGAAGGGCCTTTCCCCAGCAATAAAGTCAAATCGATAATTAAATAAACTGGAAACACTGCTGCCCCAAATGCCGCTATAATCGTTCATACTAAAATAGATAACAAAGGTAATAATACATAAAAGCAAGTAGGTTCCAAGCCCTGCTGATATGGAAGCAGTAGATTTAGCTCTTATGATCCTTCTTCCAATTTTTGTTGAATATATGATATCTTCAGTCTTATTGTTATTTTCATATCCTAATGAAAGTAAAACCAGAAGTACCGATATAATTGCACCTTCCACAATCAACCATCCCATAAGATCTTTAAATATGAGTCGGTGCATTTCATAAGTGGCACCTGCAAAATAAAGCGTCATAGACTCATTACTCTCTGCCTTTTTCTCTACAATCTTTTGCAAATCAGCGTATTTACTTCGCATAATTTCTGCAAATTTCTCTGGTGCACCTGCAGCTTCTATATACTTTTCCCCTACATCTCTTATGTCATAGTCATCAAATACATCTTCAACCTGATAAGTCTCCATTTTAAGCTGCTCTAAATCATTCGATTGCTTATTGCTTACATGCATTTGGGAAAGTTTGTTACGAAAAGGCTCGTTTAATACATATCCTGTTTTATGGGACACTTCCCCTAAAAAACCAGTATAGTTCCCCCCCAAACTGCTTACCACGAGAAAGATGTTAAATATAAGAAAAAGTATAATCAAAATCCATAATGCAACCGATGAATATAATTTTTTAAACTCAAGTCTATAAATACTCATGATTATACTCCATCATTATACACGTATAGAAAAACATCTTCTAGGGTAGGCGTTACTTTACGTGCTTCACCATTATATTCTATATCCGCTGCAAATCTAACAAGGGTATTGTCCCCCTCCTGTCTCTGAGTTAAGAGAACATGAGGCACATTTACCTTTTCAATTTCCCAAGTTTCATATATCTTCCCTTCCATAGTGCGACATATATGGGATGGGGAATCATTATAAAACAGCTTATGGTCTTTAAATAAGATTACTTGATTTGCAATGGTTTCTATATCAGAAACAATGTGGGTGGATAAAATAACGATTCTGTCCTTTGATAAGCCTGAAATCATATTTCTAAATCGAACCCTTTCCTTTGGATCAAGACCTGCTGTTGGTTCGTCTAATATTAGAATCTTTGGGTCATTTAATAGTGCTTGTGCGATACCCACACGCTGAATCATCCCGCCTGAGAACTTTCGCATCTTCTTATTCATAACATCATTCAATCCAACTAGTTCCAGAAGCTCTGTTATTTTTTTCTTTGCATCATGCCGATCAATGCCTTTTAGTGCTGCTAGATAGCCCAGAAACTGTTGTGGTGAATGGTTCTTATAATATCCAAATTCCTGTGGTAGGTACCCAATGATATCCCTGTATTTCTCATCTAACGCTCGAATATCCATACCTTCCCAAAGGATTTCACCTTTTGTGGGAAAAAGAAGCGTAGTAAGCATTTTTATCAAAGTCGTTTTTCCAGCGCCATTGGGGGCAAGCAAACCATATACTCCATTGTCAAATTCAAGGTCAATATCCTCAAGTGCGATGAAATCTTTGTACTTTTTTGTAACATTATTAACTGCCAACATAATATGAAACCTCCATTTTATCCATATTAATTAATTTCTTTATTTCCATCAGATATAAAATAAACCCTATTACGGCTGCAATAATGGTTATTCCTATAGGGATTTGTGATAATAATAATTCCCATCTTTCACCGAGAATCAAAACTGGTAGAAATGTAGTTGATCCCCATACCATTAGTGAAGTAAAATGAATCCAGCGACCTTTAAAACGTCTCATAATATATAGGGTAAGAAGGGCACATATCAATAGTGCACTTAGGGTAATGGAAGCTATCCTGAGAAAATTATATTTATCTAGCATACCAATACTTATGAAAATGCATAGGATCATACTTATCAGCGAATAACACAAAATTCGAAAGATAATTACCTGCTGAGTAGTATATTTAAAGGTCATTTTTAGTTCATACAAAGCATTATTTTTCTCAACAAATTCCGTAAAGAATACAACTGTGGTAAAAAACAATGGTGATACTGCAAATAGCATTGAGTAGATATGTTGTTGTGATGATAAAACGTAAAGCAGAATAAATCCAATTGTTGTAGTAAATGCCATTATTATTGCTTGTGATATATCAAAGAAAACAAATTTAAATCCAAGTGAACAGTATATTCTGTGGCAAAAATCCCAAAGTCCATCCGGCTTGGATAATCCTTGGGATAGGATATTTTCTATTGCCTTTTCCTTTTCACGATTTGTAGGTTTCATAATATTCATCCTTAAACTCCTCCCTTATACTTTTTAATAGCCTGTAATACTTTGATTTTACCGTTGATTCTGGCAAGGATAGAACCAAAGCAATCTGGGGAAAGGTGTATTCTGCAAATATCTTTAATCTAAAAACCTGCTGTGACTTTACGTCTAAGGAATTAATATAATCTAGCAGCCTCAGCAATAATTCTTTATTTTCAATATCTATCGTGAACATCACTTGATCTTGAATCTCGTACTCTCCGAAATCAGCTATTCTCCTCCTTTCAACAGAATTCTTTCTAAAATAGTCTATGACCTTATTTGTACCAATCCGATACAGCCAAGTACGAAAGCTGGCTTTTCTATTGTCATAGGTTGAAATGGATTGAAGCATGGATATAAAGATATTCTGTACCACATCCATGGCCGTGTGCTTGTCTGAGATTTGTTTGTATACATAAGTATAGATTTCATCATAGTATTTTCTAATAAGTTGATCAGCTGCTCTCCTGTTTCCTGTTCTTTGTATACGGCTTATTAATCTATTTTCCTCATCCAAAACATCACCGCCCTCTTTTTATCCTTATACTTTTATATTCGCATAAGAAAAGTTGAAAGTTTCAAAATTAATAAGAATTTATTTTTTAAGTTAATTATCTTATGAAAGTATCTTAATTGCAAAAGAACTGTGGTCCCACCCTATTATTTCTCCACCTTGTAATTCCTTCTTGCGTAGTTTCGTATTATCACATCCATTTAATTTGGGTATAAAAATAGACACCTCAATTTTTGAAGTGTCTACCTATTAGATATCTAAATTTTACTCTATTTTTGATATTAAAAGCCGTCTTCTTCTATTTCTTTATTGCTTCCATTTTATCCTAAAAGCATTGGTCCGATAAATGCCCAGACAATAACCCAAACCACTAAGGCTGCAGCTCCAAACCAGCTAATCTTCAATACAGTTTTCATATTTTCAGTACGGGCAATTCCCAATTGTCCCGCCATATTTGCCGTTGGGTATACCGATCCTGTAATACGTGTAGCTGCAATAAGGGCAGTAGCCCAGATCTGCATGGGAAGTCCGACTTCTGTAACAAGATGAATGAACATTTCGTGAACCAAGGTAAGCTCAGCAACTGCAGCTGCTTCAATACCAAATCCTCCTACAAAGGAAGCAATAATGACCACAATGGCCTTTCCTCCTCCTGCTACCAATTGAGTTAAAAGATTGCCCAGTGCATCAAAACCGCCACCGATATTCATCAGGCTAAACATAACTTCAAAGAAAAGAAATACAAAGAACATATTGGTCATTTTAGAAGCACCGGTTACAAAGGTGTCAATGGCCGTGTCTAATTCTATCCTACTGCTTATAATTAAAACCAAAGCTAAAATCAACATAACGATTACTGCATAATCAGTCCCCTGTCCAGTGGCTACTCCAAAGGCCACAAGAGCAATAAATGCAAGAATAAAGAAAAGAGTAGTACGCTTTTGCTCTTTAGACAACTCCATTTTGTTAATATCTATCATATCCTCTGTTATTTCATAGACCTCTATTCCCTTTGTTTTTCTCTGATTTTTTTTCACCGCCAAAACAGTTGCCCCTAGCCATACAATACTAAAAGGAATAACTGCCCATAGCATCAAACTTCCATAAGAAAGCCCTGTAAGTCCCATGGTCGTGAGAGTCACACCAGTGAGAGGCCCCACAATTAAGCCGACTTATCCAGCAACCCTAAGTAAAGATGCGGTACTACTAGGGGAAAGTCCTACTGCGGCTACAACGGGAATAATCACTGGGGCAATAATGGCATTTCCTCCAGCTAATGTTCCCAATAAACCACAGATAATTATGGAAGTAACAATAGTAGCCATAATTCCTTTATTTTCACTATCTACGCCAATCTTCTTCACAATATAATACACCATGGTGTGGGTAACCTTTGTTTCATTCATTAAATAGCCTAGTCCACTACCAAACATAATAATAATACCGATCTTAGCTAAAAAAGACCCTAAAGAAGTAACAAACAAATTCGCTAGACTAGGAATTCCCTGCCCCATTATAATAGCTCCTATGACGGTACCTACAATCAGACCAGCTAGATTAGATTTGTTGCGAAATACCATAATCAGATAAGCCAATAGGGGTAATAGGGCAATCAACGAAGGTGCTTGTGAGATCAATGCCCAACTACCTAATTCAAATCCTTCCATTCTAAAATTCCTCCCTTTTTCGTAATATTCATGTAATAAGGTTATATATCTATTGTTCGATATGGTTTTGCTTTTGTAGAATTAAACCATTTTTAGAGGATGTTTGTTCACCATTTAAAATTCCAGGAACTCCTCCTACAAAAACATGATAAATTCCTAGGGGTTTTGCTCGTGGATTATCAAAGGTAGCAGTATCTTCCACTTCTTTCTCACCAAAAACTGTAATGTCAGCTATATTCCCCACTTTTAAAGTTCCTCTATTGGATAAATTTAAGATTTTTCCAGGAAGTCCTGTAATCTTATATATGGCATCTTCTAAAGGCATTAAATTGTTTTCTCTCACCATTTTTAAAAACCTTGGAAAGGTACCAAAACTTCTGGGATGAGGATTATAATTTATATCATAGCTAAGATTATAGCCATCACTTCCTACAGCAATATTCAGATCCTTCATGATTGTAAGAACATCATCTACATTTAAAGAATAATAAATGGCCGCTGTATGTCCCTCACATTGTATGAGTATTTCAGCAACAGTTTCTTCCGGTGAGAGTTTATATTCCTTAGATATTTCCTCAATATTTTTGTCCTCAATTTCAGGAAGATATCTATGGGTAGAGGATATTGCTACTGCCTCTGGACCCCCACGGACTTTCATTTCAGCTGCAATGTCTGCTAAAAGTCTAGCATCCTTTGTCTTTAGACGGTCAATCATTTTTGCATTTCCACCATCCTGTGCCCAGCCAGGAACTAAGGCTGAAAGACCGGTAGATGTTGCATGATAGGGATATTGATCACAGGTAATCCTACATCCTCTTTGGCGGGCATCTTCAATTGCATCTAGAAGTTGTTGGGACTTATGCCATTGGGGTGTACCCATAAGCTTTAAATGAGATATGTGAAGATGAACTCCTGATTTTTCAGCTACTTCAATCATCTCCCCTACAGCCTCAAATACGTATTTGCTTTCATTTCGCATGTGTACAGTTAAAATACCATTGTTTTCCTTAAGTACTTTAGAAAGCTCTACTAACTCCTCAGTCTTCCCATAGCTTCCAGGAGGGTAAATAAGCCCAAGGGACATTCCATAACAACCGCTTTTCAATTCCTTTTCTAATCCTCTTTTCATTTTTCCCAATTCTTCTCGTGTAGGTTCTCTATCTTCAAAGCCCATTACCCAAGCCCTTAAAGTGCCATGGCCAACCAACATTCCAATATTTATGGGAAATTTATTTTTTTCAAATGCTGCGACATATTCATCCATATTGCTAATATCCCTAAATTCCTCCTCTGGAAGCACTTCTACCGCTTGAGCAAAATAATCCAAAATTTCCTCTCTTTTAGAATGGTCTGAAGGAAATAGGGAAATACCACAGTTGCCAGTAATCTCTGTTGTCACTCCTTGATGAATCATACTTTGAGGTTCAGCAGAGTGTAGTGGACAAGCATCTGAATGGGTGTGAAGGTCAATAAATCCAGGAGAAATAATTTTTCCTTCTACATTGATTACCTCTTTACCTAAAACATCAGGGTCAGTTGTAATTTCGGCAACTTTTCCATCTTGAATACAAACAGAAGCCATATAAGGTTTTTGTCTCGTGCCATCTACTACTAGACCATTTTTTAAAATATAATCAAACATACTTCCACCTCCCAAGCATTTAATAAAGTCCTTTTAAAGTCTATGATTATTCTTAAAATTGAATGATTCAAAATTAAAAATTTCATATATTGCTTTTAAAACAAAGGGCATTTTTAACAAAATTACATAATTACAAGGGTTTTATTGATTTAATTCTTTTTCTTCCAAATCATTTTTGCAACTTTTATAATAAATATATCATTTACTATAACACAATCCCAATAATATTTCTATATAAAATATGGGAGATAAGTAATTATTTTATTGCTGTGAATATAATGCATTATCCATTAATATATTTTACTAGGGTGCTCTAATAACTTAACAAGGAGGAATCACGTGATAGCAAGGAATATTATCGTTAGAGGGAACATTAAAAGAGTTTGTTTTTCCAATACCTACTATACTTTTGATGGGAATGGTGTATTTGAAAATAGTGATGAGATAAACAAACGTTCCCTCTTGGTGTACAAGAAAGGATCCAACCTATACGATAAAGCCTTGGAATACGGGATAACGAAAAATCTTATAAAATACAAAGATGAGGTTTATTATTTTATAGAAAAGGAAAAGGGAAAGGAACTCTATGTTCTTTTAATAGATATTATTCATATTTCAGGCCAATCCTCTATCCCTACGAAAATTAATATACCTAGTGATTACATCGTAGACGATTATCATCTCATCAACACTTATGAAGCCTTTATAGAGTACAACAATCTTCATGGATATCCTGCTTCCTTGGAGACTAATCATTCATTTTTCGGAGATTTCTTATATTCTTTATTCTCAGTGAATTTTGCTGAATATTCCACTAGTGATTTCTTTGATTTTTTTACTTTGGAAAATAAAATGCATCCCCATCATTACTTCTACTTTCTTGTATTTGAGGGATACCTCTGTCTTATTGATTATAAATATTCTCAATTGGATTTCAGGGATATTAGCCCTTTGGCAGATAAGTGGAATGAACTACCCTTTTCATTATGATGGTCTATGAAATATCTTTCTCTATGTAAATACCTAAAAAAAAAGCCAGGCAGTGGGAAAATTATCTAGATAATTTTCCCACTGCCTGGCTTTATCTTTTATAAAAATCCATGATATCTTTTTTTGACTACCGCAGTAAATACATAATCAATCATCGTGATAAAATCAAATACCGGAAGACCTGTGGCCTCCTGTACAGCTTTTCCATAGGGTGGTAACATGCTACATTCTAGTAGGATGGCTTTTATATCAGAGTTTTGTTTCACCATCTCCTTGGCCGCAGCTACCACTTCCCCCTCCACTAATTTACTGTCAAAAGTTCCTGTTTCTTCAATACCAAAGGGAGCAAAATGCTCTGTATCTTCTAATCCTACTACTATAGCTTTAGACATATCCATATTAACATTATCAAAAAATGTCTTGTCCAGGCTATCGGATTTTGCACTAATGATGCCCACTTTATTTTTTTCTCCAATGATATTGGAAATGAAGGGTGCTTGTAATAGGCTGGATAAAAAAACTGGTATATCTACTGCCTCGGCTACCTCCTTTTGAAATAGAGCGAAAAAACCACAATCAGCCGTGATGGCACGAACCCCTTCTTTTTCTAGCTCCTTTGCTGTTTGTATTAAAATATCTAGAGCACTTTTGTCTTTATTGAAGAGTCTGTCAAAGGTCAATCCTTTTACCAATTTATATCGAACAGGATAGTTATAAGTTGATGCATTTCCTACATCCCCAGGAATAAAAGGTGCTACGAAGTCCAATAATAAAATACCTATAGCCTCTCCATAATTCATCTGGCCCTTTCTCGCTGTATAAATCATAATAAAATCCCCCTAGAACTTATTATTTGAATTTTCCCTATAAAGTCATCCCTGCCCCTTCATCAGCAGACCTACACATTTGTGCATAGATATGCATCATACCTTGTTTTACCTTCGGCTCTGGTTTCACCCATTTTTCCCTACGTTTTTGCATTTCCCCATCACTTATTTTTAGAGTAAGCTTTGCCTCTTTGATATCTACTGAAATAATATCTCCCTCTTCCACAAGGGCTAAGGGCCCACCTTCATACGCCTCTGGAGTAATATGTCCTACAATAGGGCCATGGTTAAATCCTGAAAATCGTCCGTCTGTGATTAGACCCACACTGGTATCTAGTCCGTAAGCCACTAATGCATCTGTACTAAGCATAATTTCCTTCATGCCCGGAGCTCCCTTAGGCCCCTCATATCGAATAACTATAACATCCCCTGGTTTAATCTTTCCTTCTTGAATGGCTTTTACCCCCTCTTGATCCCGGCTAAATACCCGAGCAGGGCCAGAGAATTTTTTCATATTTTCTGGCACAGAAGAAGATCTTATAATCGCACTATTGGGGGCTAAATTTCCCCTAAGTATGGTTAATCCGCCATCAGGATTAATGGGATTGTTCATATTTCTAATTAAATCCTCATTTTTGTTCCTTGCTTTTTCCACCACATCCCCTAGAGTTTCTCCCGTGACAACTTTTGAGTCTAAATATAAGAGAGATTGTAATTCCTTTAACATAGCTGGCACACCTCCAGCATTATGTAGATCCACAATAGTGTAGTTTCCTGATGGCTTCACTCCACAAATACAGGGTACTTTTTTCCCTATTCTATCGAAATCATTCATGGTTAGTTCTACTCCAACTTCCCTGGCTAGGGCAATTAAATGGAGGATAACATTGGTAGATCCACCCATAGCAATATCGGTCGTTATTGCATTTAAAAATGTTTCACGGGTAAGGATATCACTGGGCTTTAAATCTTCTTTAACCATTTCTACAATTCTCTTTCCCGCCCGACGAGCGGCTCTTAATTTGTCTGCATATACTGCGGGAATGGTAGCTGTTCCTGGTAACGTCCAGCCCAAGGCTTCCATCATAATTTGCATACTATTAGCCGTCCCCATAGTAGAACAGGCCCCAGGACACCTACAGGCTACATCTTCAATATCTTGTACTCTCTGGCTGTCCGCCTCTTTGCCCATGGTCATAACCCCTACATCACAGGGCAGAACCTCTTCCCCTTCATATTCTCCCACCAGCATAGAGCCCCCTGTAATAATAATGGAGGGGACATTCATTCGAATAGCGCCTAAACAAACTCCTGGTATAATATTGTCACAACTTGCTAAGAGAATTAACCCATCAAATTGGTGGACGGTGGATACATATTCAATGCCTAAGGCAATGGCATCTCGTCCTGCAAGCTCATATTTTAGTTCCTCTTCCCCCACAATCATATCTCCACAGGTAGAAGGTGCTCCAAATTCAAAAGGTATACCCCCTGCCGCCCAAACTCCTTGTTTAATGACCTCAGCCAACTGTTTAAGGTGAGCATGACCAGGTGCTCCTTCATTATAAGTGTTTACTATTCCAATATGGGGCTTTGTTTTGATATCCTCATCTGCAAATCCACAACCCTTTAGCATGGCCCTTCTCATAATGGCTTCTGTACCCATAAATTTTTTATTCATCGAGTATCCTCCTTGTTGTATATGGTAATTTTAAAATGTCTTTGGATTTTTATAAAGTTCTTCCTATTTCATATCCATCCCAAATGGCATACATAATGTTTTGGACTTTTCTTGCATCACCTATGATGTGTACCTTGGGATGAATCTCTCGTATCTCCTTATATAAGTCATCATCAGATGTATATCCTATGGCCATAATGACGGTATCTGCCTTTATCCTCTGCTTGATAAATTGCTTATTTATGGTAAGGACACTTTCATCCTGTATTTCCAATAAACTTGTATTGGTTTTTACCTCCACATCATGGAACTTAATCATGTCCTTTAGCATCATATCGTTTGCATGGGAAACAAATACAGATTTTAATAGTTCATCCATCATTTCCACAATGGTGACCTTCTTACCCTGATCGGATAGCCAAAGGGCGATTTCACAGCCTACAAGTCCGCCACCAACAATTACAACTTCTTCTCCAATGATCTCTTTATTCATTAAAGCATGACAAGCCGTCAATACCTGTTCTTTTTCTATTCCTGGCATGGGTGGTATTTTATCCTTTGCCCCTGTGGCTATAATAACTTCATCAGGATTTGTTTTATTCATAAGCTCTGAATTCACTTCTGTTTCTAAATAAATATCCACTCCATTTTCTTTAAGTTCTTGTTCATACCACTTCAAAAGAGTTCTTTCATCCTTTTTAAAATCTGGCACGGATGCTTCTAAGAGATGCCCCCCTAAGAGGCTATTTTTCTCATAAAGGGAAACCTGATGCCCACGCAGAGCAGCGACTCTCGCTGTCTCCATACCAGCTATCCCCCCACCTATTACCATAATCTTTTTGGATTTTAATGGTGGGTATAATCGATATTCTTCTTCCCGACCACAGGCAGGGTTTACCGCACAAGAAATGACTTTTCCACTTTCCAATCGTCCCATACATCCGTCATGGCAACCTAGGCATGGACGTATTTTGTCTATCTCACCTGCTTTGACCCTATTGGGCCAATCTGCATCGGCTAACAATCCCCTTCCCAAGAGCACCATATCTACTTTTTCTTCTTTAATGGCATTGCGGGCTAGCTCAGGATTATCCATTCTTCCTGCAGTTAATACTGGGACACTGACTACTTCCTTTAGCTTTTCTACGTAGGGTAAATAGCATCCGTGGTCAATATATCCTGGAGGGTGGGCCCAATATAATGCCTCATAAGAACCCAGGTCAGCATTAAAGGCATCATAACCTGCCTCCTCTAAAATCTTAGCTGCTTCCAAACCTTCTTGTAAATCTCTCCCAAATTCCTCATAATCCTCTCCGGGGAGTCCTCCCTGATTTAGACCCTTTATGCAACTTTTCACACCATATCTTAATATAACCGGGAAGTCTTGACCTACTTTTGCCTTGATGGCTTGAAGAATCTCTATGGGCAATTGCAATCTTCCCCTTAAATCCCCACCGTATTTATCTGTTCTCTTATTAAAAGCTGCCAGAGTAAATTGGTCCAATAGATAGCCTTCATGCATGGCATGAACCTCTACTCCATCAAAACCTGCAGAAGCTGCTACCTTAGCGGCCTCTGCCATTTTTTGCACCATATACTCTACTTCCCCAGTGGTTAATTCCCTACAGGTAATACTAGGATCCCAAAAATGAGAAATAGCGGAAGGGGCTACCGGATGACTATCCACAAAGTCTAGAAATAAAGACCTTCCAAAGCCCATAGTGATTTGTAAAAATATCTTAGAGCCATAGGCATGAATTCTTTCGATCATTTCGCTAGAATTTAAAGCAAAGGCTACTGGGTTGGTGGAGACATTTTGAAAAATCCCCAGCTTGGTTTGTTCAATTTGATTTTCTACCTCTATCCCACCAGTAATAATTAATCCAGCACCGCCTCTGGCTCTTTCTACATAATAGTCAGCAGCCCTTTGATTAAAACAATTATCTGGAGTAATCATTCCTGATGGAGCCATAGGGGCCATACCTATTCTATTTTTTATTTCTACCTTTCCTATTTTCATTGGTGTGAATAGACTCTCAAAGTTTTTCTTCATCTATTTGATCCTCCTATTTCTAAACTCTTATGTTTGAATTTTCCTAAAACCATCCTCTATTGCCTTCATTAAATAGATTTTCATTATCTTTATGCAATCTTATAAAAACATTGGTGCTCCAGGCCCTATGGGAAGCCCAAATAAATGCCAGATAAACATCAACAAAGTCATACCCACTAAGAAGGCTATGCTATAGGGTAGACAAAGCGAGATAACCGTTCCAATCCCTACCTCTCGTTTCTCATTTTTGCTCTTATATGTAGCTAAAAGTCCCATGATAACAGGAACATAATAATCTATGGGAGAAATAATATTGGTACTCATATCTGCTATACGATATGTCGCCTGGGTTAGTGCTGGTGACATTCCCAAGGATGCAAATAAGGGGATGAATACAGGTGAAAAAATCAGCCACTTAGTCACTCCACTGGTAATAAAAATATTAAAACATGTTGAAACGAGAATAAGCACTAAAATGGCTGCAAACCCTCCAAGATTAATGGATGTAAATAAGTTTCCTAGATGCACACCTAAAACAGTAGAAATATTACTGGCATTAAAGAGATTGATAAACACAGAGGCTGGTAATGCAATAACCATAAAGCCTATGGCCCCTGAGAAACCTTCTTGCATAAGACCAGGTATGTCCTGAAGACTCTTAACACTCCCTGAAGCTTTTCCGTAGACAATGGCTAAAATAAAGAATAAGAAGAAAAGTATACTCAGAATACTATTCATTAAGGGTGACTGAGGTAGTAAGGTACCATCTGCATTTCTAAATAGGCCATTAGAGGGGATGGTTAGTATTAATATCAATGCTATGTAAGCAATAAATGCAATACCGCTCCAGCGAAGACCCCTCTTTTCGGCATCCGTTAATTGACTATTATTAATGTCCGCCTTATCAATCTCCACTTTATCCTCTCCCAAATATTTCTTCGTAAAGAACTGGGACACTAAAACAGTACAGATAATAATAACAATGGATGCTGCTGCCATGAAATACCAATTCATCAAAGGATGGGTGGAATAATTAATTCCAAGTCCATCGGTTACAGATTTGGTAACTCCAGATAGAAGAACATCGTTGCCAGTGATTAGCATTGTGGCATGAAAACCTCCGTTGGCTGCTGCATAACCAGCAATAACACCAATCCAAGGATTTAAACCTATGGACTTCATTATTGCACCGGATAAAGCTGGTATCATAATGGTCCCTGCATCACCAGTTATACCAGAATTAGTACCTATAAAAGCAATAACCGCAATAATCAATGAGGGTGGAGTTTTTATAATGGTTCGTCTAATGAGGGCATCGAGCATCCCAGACTTTTCTAGAACACCTACCGCAAACATAATCACTATGGTAGCCCCTAAGGGTGCAAACCCTGAATAATTACTGACTAAATTCCCAAAGAAGTCCTGCAGTGATTCTTTACTTAAAAGATTGGTTATGGTGACCAGTGTTTCTGTTGGAGCTGCCCCACTCTCTCTAGCCGCACTCATATAGTTTACAGATACTCCCATTTTAGCCATGACAAAGGATAGTACCATGACAATTACAGATAAGGCAATAAACAGCCAAAAAGGATGAGGCAATTTGTTCCCTATCTTTTCTACCGTTGAAATAAATCTTTCCAGTTTATTTGTTTTCTGTTTGGCACTTACTTCCATAATTTATCCTCCCCTTTTTCTCTTTATGATTATTTGCTTCCGATTTTCTTGACCACTGCGGTAAGCAATTCAACCCCATTAATCATACAATCCTCATCAAAGTCAAACTGGCTACTATGGACAGTGCCTGATAAATCTGCCCCTACGGCAATGTATGTGGCAAGGCCACCTTTGCTTTGCACCCGGGTCATCATCTCTGTGGCGTCTTCACTGCCGCCCACTTCGCCTTCTTCATATACATTTTCAAACCAAGGTAGTTTGGAAGCCTCCTCCATAATTATTTTTACCATCTCTGGATCGCTCTTTCCACTAGGGGTATTGGCCTTAAATTCAACTTCAAAATCTACGTCATAGGATTTGGCCGCATGTTCAATAATGGTAAGGAGTCTTTTCTCCCCATAGTCTGAAATTTTAGTTGTTTCCCCTCTTACTTCCACCTCCATATATGCATTAGGCGCAATGGCATTACGGGCTGTACCCGCTTGAAGGATTCCAACATTTGATCGAAATAATCCCTCACTGTGGGGAGCAATGGTGTGAATATTTAATGCTGCCGTACAGGCCGCCAGTAAAGCATTACGTCCTACATGGGGATCACCACAAGGATGGGATGCCTTTCCTGCATAAAAAACATTATAAAATCTACTGTCAAGAAAATCGTTAAAGCCACAGGCACAGGCATTAGAAGGCAATCCAAGGCCTTGATAGGTCATCCCCACGTGGGTGGCTACAAAATAATCTACATCATCTAAAATTCCTTTTTCCACAATGGCTCGGGCTCCACCCCCCAGTTCCTCTGCAGGTTGAAAGATTAGCTTTATGGTTCCTTTTAACTCTTCTTGCATTGAGGCAATCACTTCTGCTGTCACCAGCCCAATGGCAGTATGACCATCATGGCCACAGGCATGATCAAAACCTTTATTAATCGATGCAAAACCCTGATCATAGGGAAAATGACCTTCTTTTTGTTCCTCATCAATCAAAAGTGCATCCATATCAAAACGCAATCCTATTACAGGACCAGGTCTTCCCGTGGAGAGCACGCCTACAACTCCTGTAATATTATTCATTTTTTCTACCCACTTTGGGTCTGCCCCTTGACGAATTGCCCTTGCCTTCTGCTCTTCTATGTATTCATCGTCGGGTTTACTCAATACCACCTCTGGCTCTGCTATATCCAGTCCTACTGAAACCTCATAGCCTAATTCCACCAGCTTTTCTGCAACAATTGATGAGGTTCTAAATTCTGCCCATCCGCCTTCTGCATATTTATGAAAGTCTCTTCGATAATCAATGATTTTTGGTTCTAGTGATTTAATATCCACCATAATTCCAACTCCCTTCTTTTTTATGTTTTTAAGCATTTGATTTTGAGTCGTTCCTCTAATCTTTATTGTGCTGACTAAAGGATTCCCCCCTTGTTCAAGATGTTGGTAAGAACTCCTACTCGGTACAATAAGTTCATAAAGTTATCCATGCAAATAACTCTATATAGAATTAATAAGCAAATTCCGTGCCATCATCTAAAATTTGTCAAAACTCATGATAAGGATTACAACCTCAATGGTTTTGGGATATTTGAAACAGAAAATTCTAAGCTTTTCTATGCTGCTTTTTTGCAAAAAAAATGTACAGTTGTCAATTTTATTGACAACTGTACATTTTTACTCTTGTTGAGAGATATCATATTTTTTTAACTTGTTATATAAAGACTGTCTAGGTATCTCCAATAGATTTGAAGCCCTGGTAATGTTTTTCTCTGCTTTTTTTAATGCTTCTACAATTAAATATTTCTCTAAGACCTCAGTATTTTCCCGCAGGGAGAGTTCCTTCTGAATCTTGAAATCAATACCATCATCATTCATTTCAATCCTATGACTTTTACCAATATAGGAGGGGATATCCTGTAGTAGAATTAAATTTCCCTCTACACTGTTAAAGGCGCCCTCTATACAATTTTTAAACTCCCTTATATTCCCTGGCCAATGATATTGCATAAAAAGCTTTTTTACTTGTGCTTCTAATCCTTTTACATTTTCCTCAAACATTCTATTAAATTCATGAATAAAGTGATTACATAATAATTGAATATCTCCCTTACGTTCTCTCAAGGGGGGAATTTCAGTGTTGACAACACTAAGCCTATAGAACAAGTCCCGTCTAAATTTATTGTTTTTCAATAGTTTATCAGGGGGTTCATTGGTAGAAGCAATGATTCTAACATCTGTTTCAAATTCGGCATTTCCACCAATTCTGCGTACCTTACGATCTTCAATAACTCTTAATAACTTTGCCTGTAGACTTAGAGGCATAGAATTGATTTCATCTAGAAAAATGGTTCCTCCATTTGCTAATTCAAATAATCCTTTTTTGTTTACCGCCCCTGTAAAACTTCCCTCTACCGTCCCAAAGATAAGACTTTCCATGAGGGTCTCGGGTATGGCTGCACAGTTCTGAGAAATAAAAGGCATAGAAGATCTTCTGCTTGCATTGTGTATAGCATGAACAAATAATTCCTTACCCGTACCTGTTTCCCCATAAATAAATATATTTGAATTATGTTTGGATACTTTTTTTAACCGATTGATAATGCCGATCATATCTGCATTTTGAGTAATGATATCCTCAAAGGTGTATCTTGCTCCTAAATTATGTTTTCTTGATTTTAGGGATTTGGGTACTGGTGGGGTAGTAATAGAATTAATATCATAGGATAAGGAAACCGCACCTAAAATCCCTTCCTTATTCTTTAAGGGAAAGGCTGTATTAATAGCATTTACGTCTGTACCATCCCCTAGCTGCACTACTTGGGGTTGGTTAATAATGGCTTGACCCGTCCTAAGAACATTTAATGCCGTACTCGTCTCTTCAGTAAGCCATGGATAGACCTCCAATAATGGCTTTCCTACGACGTCTTCAGTACCCAATTTATTATGAATATCATTATAGTTATTGTAATAAAGAATTTTCCCCTCTTTATCAATGATACATATAACGTCTGTCTCTTTAAAGGCTTTCTTAATATGATGAAGATCTTTGGTTTGCATAGAATCCCCCCTTTAAGATAGAGCAGTTGTAAAATATTTTGACAGTATGATTATCTCCTATTGAAAGATTTATTTATAAACAACAGGAAGGTTTTTTCTATAAAATCATACAGACAAAACCTTCCCCAGCTTGGTTTTATTTGTCCAATTTCAATTTTGCCAAGGCATCCGCCAAAGCAGAGTTAATGGGTGCTTTTGCTTCTTCCTTTTGCTTTTTCATATATTTTTGGGCATCTCTTTTGGATATACCAGTATTTTCTTTTTTCTTTCTTTTATTAAAGCTAGATAGTTTTTCCTTGTATCCACATTTACAAACAAAGATCTGTCCCTCCCCTTGTCCCCGGAGTTCTAATTTCTTATGACAATTGGGACATCTTGCATTGGTGATTTTTGCTAGGGATTCTCTATGTCCACATTCTCGATCTTGACAGATTAGCATTTTTCCTTTTTTGGTTTTTACCTCTAGCATAAATTTATTACAATCAGGACAGCGGTTGCCGGTGATATTGTCGTGCCTAAATTTCTCTTCACTGTTTTTAATCTCCCTTACAATATCCTTAGTGTATTTTTTGATTTCCTCTAAAAAGGCATTTTTCTTCAAGTCACCTTTAGATATTTTTTCCAGCTTTTGTTCCCAAATACCAGTCATTTCTGGGGATTTTAAATCCTCGGGCACTAAATCCAATAGTTGTTTTCCCTTAGAGGTAATGAGGATATCTTTCCCTCTTTTTTCAATGAGAAAACTATTGAAAAGTTTTTCTATAATATCTGCCCGGGTAGCTACCGTACCCAATCCCCCTGTTTCACTAAGGGTTTTCGCTAACCTTCCTTTACTGTTTTCCATATATTTCACTGGATTCTCCATGGCTGAAAGCAAAGTCCCTTCATTAAAAGGAGCCGGTGGTTTAGTTTGTCCGCTGGTTTGATTTATTGAGGTAACCTTCACTGCATTGCCCTTTTCAAAAGCGGATAAAGCTTTTAGATTTTGGATATTTTCCTCTTGCATTTCTCTATCATAGATTTCTTTCCAACCTAAAGCAATGGTTCTTTGCCCTTTGGCTATAAAGGACTCTTGCCCTATTTTTCCCTCTATAGTCACTTCTTCATATTCATAGGGAGGGAAAAGCACGGCAAAAAATCTTTTGACCACCATATCATAGATTTTCCTTTCTTTATCAGAAAGATCCTCTAAAAATACTCGCTGTTCTGTAGGGATAATAGCATGATGGTCCGATACTTTACTATTATCTACAAAGGATTTTGCCCCCTTAATAGGTCTTCTTAAAATCTTTCCTCCATAGGAAGAGTTAGGTCCTACTGCACTGGATTTTACTCTTTCTTCTAAGGTGTCCACCATATCATCCGTAAGGTATCTAGAATCTGTACGGGGATAGGTCAAGAGTTTATGCCTTTCATAAAGATTTTGCATAATCCCTAGGGTTTCCTTGGCGGAAAAATCATAACGTTTATTGGCTTCTCTCTGTAATTCTGTTAGATCAAATAAGGATGGGGCAAAACTTTTTTTGGACCTCTTTTCTACTTTTACCACTTCTAGTTTCTCATCTTTTATTTCATGGAGTATCTTTTTGAGTTTATCTTGATCAAAGGTACTGCCTCTTTGCCAGGTGAATTTTACGCCTTGCACTTGGGCCTCTATTCCGTAGTAGGTTCTCGGTTTGAAGTTTCTAATTTCCTCTTCTCTCTGGGCAATAATGCCTAAGGTAGGAGACTGTACCCTACCACAGGACAATTGGGCATTGTATTTACAGGTTAGGGCCCGAGTGGCGTTAATGCCTACATACCAATCAGCTTCTGCCCGGGCTATGGCTGAAGAATAAAGATTTTCGTATTTTCGGCCATCCTGTAGTTTTTGAAAGCCTTCTTGAATAGCTCTATCGGTGACCGAGGATATCCAAAGGCGTTTTAAAGGTTTTTTTACCTGAGCTTTTTCGAGAATCCATCGGGCTACCAATTCCCCTTCTCGACCAGCGTCAGTGGCAATGACAATCTCCCCTATGTCTTTTCTATACATTAATTTTTTTACTGTATGGAATTGCTTTCCTGTTTTCTTAATGACCTCTAATTTCAAAGGAGAGGGCAATAGGGGGAGATCCTCTATAGACCATTGTTTATATTTTTCACTATAGTCCTCGGGTTCAGCTAAAGTCACCAGATGACCTAAAGCCCAGGTAACGATATACTGTTTGCCTTCTATATAACCATTATTATTTTGCGTACATTTTAAAACCTTGGCAATATCCCTTCCTACAGAAGGCTTTTCTGCCAATACTAATTTTTTCATTTCATCAAACCTTTCTCCTGGTTCTTGTAGAAAACTTTTCCTGTCCATTTTACAAAATAACCGTTGATCAATCCCCCAAGAGTTAGTGATCAGCGGCTATCCTTTATTTCTTTTTCAAACTATCCTTTTTTCTTTATACTGCCTCTCCTCTAAAAAAGGTCTTTGCCTCTAAAAGATGTCCCTCATCGGTCATTACGGTAAGGACATCCCCCATTTGGATTATAGTATCTCCTCTGGGAAGAACTTCTTTCTCCTGTCTATAAATGGACAAAAGTAAGGTGTTTTGGGGAATCCCCATATCCCGTAGTCTTTTGGAGAGGAAGGGAGAATCCAAATTTACTCGGGTCTCAAATACAGTTCTTTCTTTATAATCTTCCCCATCTATTTTCTTTGTAATCATAGGATTTAAAAGGGATTCATATATGGGTTTACAATTTAAGGATTCTGCCACCAGATAGGCTACGATAGAAACAATACATAGACTAAGGATGTGCTGGAAGCTTCCCGTCATTTCGGTTACCAATAATATAGATAAAATAGGAGATCGAATAACAGAAGTAAGTATTCCTGCCATGGCTAATATGACGAAATTTGCTAGATATGTATTCTCCATCCCCCCGAAAAGGGAAAAAATCTTAAAATATAAGGAGCCCGATATAGCACCTAGCACCAATACAGGAAGGAATATCCCCCCTTGCACAGAGCTTCCATAGCAAAAACAGGTAAATATCAATTTCCCTACCAATAATAAAATAAGAAAACCCAAGGTATTGTCTGTGGAGATCAAATTTTCAATGAGGTTATGTCCTCCTCCTAATAGGAAGACAAAACTATATCCTAAAAGACCCGCTGCCAAAAAAGGGGCAAGAATTTTTATATAAGGATGTACCGATGCTTTTTTATATTGAGCTTGAAAGCCCAGTAAGGTCTTATTAAAAATTACTCCTATTGCTCCTACAAAAACCCCTAATAATAAACAATGAAAATAATAAGACAAAGGCAAAGCCATGGAAATAGAAAAGGCAAAAGCTGGAGCCAAACCAAAAATATTCTTAGATAAAAAGTCAGCGATTACCGATGCAATAAAAGTAGGAATTAAAATGATAGGAAAAACACTTTTGTGCATTTCTTCTAATACAAAGAGCACTCCTGAAATAGGAGCATTGAAGGCAGCCGATAGGCCTGCACTAGCTCCTGCGCTGATCATATATCTTTTTTCTGTGGGATTTCTATGCATTAATGTAGAGCATATTTTCCCTATGCTAGCCCCTATTTGAATAGAAGGTCCTTCTCTTCCTAAGGACAATCCAGCAAAGCCAGCAAGACTACCCCCTAAAAACTTGGAGAACAAAATTCTTTTGGGATTCATGTGAAAAGCTCCCAACAACTCCCCCTGCACTTGGGGTATGCCGCTTCCACTACTTAGGGGTTCAAATTTTAGTAGTCTATAGACCCCATATGCTGCCATCAAGAGAAGCACTCCCCATAGAAGAATTATTCCTCCCTGAGGTTTATCTAAGATTCTTTCTCTTAACTGATTTAGATAGCCTAGTACATATCTATAGGATATGGAGAAAAAACCTCCAGCCATCCCCACCACTATCCCATCTAGAACTAATCTTTTATTAAAAGTTTTTAATGATTTTAAAGATACAACAGACTTCATTACTACAACTACACCACCCTTTATGGAATCTATTTTATTATATCATAAAGTCTATTCTGCCATGGGAAAATATCTCTTTGACCAGAATTCCTTTAGGAGGGTAAAGGGGGAAGTTTTTAAGATGGGGCATGATGTTACTCTCCAGAAATGAGTTCTATAAAAGCATAATAGGCCTTAAAGGCAGAGGGTAGGGAATACTTCTCCCTTATTTCCCCGGGAGTCACCCAGGTCAATTCTATATTCTTAGGACATTCTTCTAGGAGAATGTGATAGCCTATCATATGCCATTCTATATGACTAAAAATATGCTTAGAAGGAGGTAGAGAGATGATTCTCCGGGCTTCTATATTGTGTTTTTTCATCTCTTTTTTGCATTGCTCCAGAGATAAATGTCCTTCCCTTTGGGGAAACTCCCAAAGATTAGACAGCAATCCCTCTTCAGGACGTTTTCTTAGGGCAAATTTGTCTTCCCACTGCATCACCTCTATGGTTTTTTGCTCTATTTTTCTTTTCTTCTTAGGGGATTTTCGGGGAAGATATTGAGCCATATCCTGATAATACCCCTTGCAGAAGGAATTTACTGGACATTGTAAACACTTTGGCATCCCCTTAGGTATACATAGGGTAGCACCTAGTTCCATAAGGGCTTGGTTAAAATCCCCTACTGAGTGTTCAGGGAGCAATCTCTCTAAGGCATTTTCTATATTTTTTTTGACTTTAGGGTCGTCTACATTTCTCTCCTCTGCCAGGATACGGGCCATGACTCGAATTACATTGCCATCTATTGCCGGTGTTCTTTGCCCAAAGGCAATTGAGGAAATGGCTCCAGAAGTATAAGGTCCTATGCCCGGTAAGGATTGTAGAGATTTACTATCAGAGGGGAGTTGTCCATGAAATTTTTCCACAATCATCTGGGCGGCCTTTTTTAAGTTTTTAGCTCGGCTATAATAGCCTAGTCCTTCCCACAGCTTTAACAATCTATCCTCTGGGAGCTTAGCCAGGTCTTCTATAGTGGGGATTTCCTTTATAAATCGTTCAAAATAAGGCTTTACCGTCTCTACCCGGGTTTGCTGGAGCATGATTTCAGAAATCCATACCCTATAGGGAGAAGGATCCTCCCTCCAAGGCAGAATACGGGCGTTTTCTGTGTACCATTGCAAAAGCTTCTGTTGAAATTCAATGATTTTCTCTGGGGTCATTCTGGACTCTCCTTATGTTGTCTTGTTTGTTGTTCTTTTTATTGTATCATAAATCAAGGGAGTAAACAGCAAAGACAAAGAGTCCCGCTCATTAAGAAAAAACAGACGGTCTTGTAAGTAGACCGCCTGTTTTTTCTTAATGATTAAACTTGTAATCCCATGGCTTTTCTCTTTTTCATAATATGTTCCTCTATCCCTTTAGCAGCTTCTATAGGATCATCTCCCAGAGCTACTTTTCCTCCAGTTAACCCTTCTACCTCTTCAGTGAGAAGTTTAACGAGTTTTGGAGCTCCTGTGACAAAGGGTGTAGGGGATAGATGGGTATAGGTTCCATAGGCTACGGCAAACATGCCGTCAATGGTAGCCTTTTGTTCCATCCATTCTGGAGCAGTAACAGCAATGGGAAGATCTGAAATATCCACATCTAAATGATCGGCTAAGGCTGTGACTAACATGGATATTCTTCCAGTATCCGTACAAGTCCCAAAGCTTAATACCGGAGGTATACCTAGAGCCTTACATACTCCCTTCAATCCCTCTCCTGCCATTTCAACAGCGTCCATATTACATAATCCAGCTACCTCTAACCCATGATTACCACAACCTGCAGCTACTACTAAAATATCTCTTTTAATCATTTCCTTAGTGATATTGACGGTATTCCAATCATGGGGACCATTTCTTAGGGTGGCACAGTTGGCTAGGGCTACAATTCCCTTAATCTGTCCCTTAGCGATAACATCTACTAAAGCGTTAAGGTCATTTCCAACGGCTCCTAATACGGCCTCTGTAGAAAATCCTGCCATGGCCTTGGTCTTATGCTTAGGGACCATAGGTTCAATTTTTTTATGTCTTTTTCTAAAGTTTTCAATAGCAACATTGATGCATTCCTCCGCCATTTCATCTGCCTTGGCTGGATAGTAAGGCATTTCATGTTCTGTACCTGGTACCCCAATAATAGTACTTACACTAATCAAAGCTACTTGATATTTTTCTGCATATTGATCAATTGCTGGTGGAGAGCAGTTTTCTTCCATGACCAAGGCATCTACTGTGCCTGTGGCAAGAAAGGGTTCGATGGCTAGCCAATTGCCCATGAGTCCTACAAATACATCATCCATTTCAAAGCGTTGGAGGAGTTCTTGGCCTGTTTCAATGGAGCCTACCACGCGAATACCTTTTGCCCCAGCTTGTCTTGCCCTTTCTTGATATTCTGCCATTTTTGCTTTTTGCAAGGTAGCTACCCCAATCCATGGTTGGTGGCCATTAAAGGCAATATTCACATAGTCAGGATCCATAATTCCTAAATCCACATCTACTTCATGGGGCATAGGAGTACCAAAGAGAATATCCTGCACCATCTCTAAACCAATTTGAGCGGTATAAATAGTAGATAATCCCAGCCGAAGACCTTTTTTGGCCAAGGACACATAGTCTCCATCCACATTGGTTAAACAGCTAGCAATGGAATTTTCCACTTCATGTTTTACTCCTCCTGGATAAAGATGAAGTTCTTTCCATAGGGAAATTCTTTTTTTGGGAGCAAATGCTTTAACCATAATACTTTCTTTATCAGGATGAGCATTCATTTCTTCATCTAGAAATTCTGCTAGTTGGATAGCCATTTGATTAATGTCCTGGCTGCTATCAATGCCCACCTTTTCACACATCCATTTTAGTTTGTCTTCATCGGTGATTTTAAAAGATGTTTTTCCCTCTGCAGTTGCCTTGAGGGTTCTAAAGGCTTCAAAGGCATGATGACCATAAGTAGCCGCCCCCATAATGTTTCTCATGAGAAAATTTCTCATGGCCATGGCATCGGGGCCAATGCCACAAACACCTTTTTCTGCTCCTGCCTTTTCGCTAATGCGGCAAGGACCTTGGGAACATAGTTGACAACTCATTCCCTGGAGACAAAACTTACAACGTATTTTTTCCTGCTCTTCCCATCGAGAAAATACACTGGATAGTCCATCATCTCGAATTCTTTTTAGCATCTCTTCTACTGAGTCATGATAACTTACACGGCCTTCTAATCTCTCTAAAACATTCTCTGACATCATTGCCCTCCTCTATATTTTCTTTCCTTATTTTCCTTATTAATGTGTCCTTGTGTAAGGAAGATTATTCCTCATTTTAGAGGAGAAAACGGCAAAAAAAAAGTAGGCCTTTTAACCTACTTGTTCTAAGCTTTTAAGTGTTTTTAGAGCTTTCGTCAGTTGATCTGGACAAGAAGTACTCTTTCTGCCGCATTTAATGCCTGATAATTTTTCTATGACTTCTTCTACCTGCATTCCCCTGACTAGGCTAGAAATCCCCTGAAGGTTTCCTTCACAGCCTCCTATAAATTCAATATCTTTTAAAATATTATCTTCAATATCTAATGCTATTTTTCTTGCGCAAACTCCTGATGTAATATATTCAAACATTTTGCTTCCTCCTTATACTATAATGTCAAAGTACATTATACAACAAAACTACTAAATTAAAAACTCAAGGTTTAGGAGAGGGAAGAGTAGTGATAGTATAAGCATCTCATTATAAAAATGATTCCATAGAACAATAGAGAGCTTGTTCTATAAATAGGATTGAAGACCATCCCCTCCACCAATCTAATCAATAATATCAATAGCCCAAATATGGAACAGATGATTCCTTTAAAGAAATCATCTGTCCATAGCCTTTTTTAAAATGTCATTTTCCTATGCCATCTGGGCCATTTTTTGAAGTTCAGCTATTTCATGGGGTCTTAATGAGATTTCATTAGAAGGGTCAGTGGGAGTTAAAACCTTAACCCTTCTTTAAATGGTTAGATGGTAGATGTCAAATAGTTTTTAAATAATTATTGCCATTATGTTTTTCTCTCGCTACCTCTAACTTATTCTCTGTCTTTATTTCTTCTTTTCTGAAACAGAAGTCAATAGCTCTTTAGGCATTTTAGGCTCATAATATAAATATAGTGACATCGAGCTTACTGATTCCTTTGCTGCCTTTCCTGCCCACTTGTTAATGCACTCCAATCCCATCTTTGTTAGTTTTCTCATGGTTTTCCCTCCTAAGATTATTTATACTTAATGCTACTATCATTAGTGAACTAGTGATAGCATAAAAATAATCATAACTATTAAGTAACTGTAGCTTTACTAAAAAGTGGAATATTAAGGATATACAAACCAAAATTAATAACCATTTATTTTTGGTTTTCTTACATTTCTCCACTACAGTATCTGAAACCATTCTGTTTTTATTTAAAATTGGATCTGACATATAAATCTTAATCATGGAGTATAGGATAAAAAGAATTCCTATTAATTCTTTCCAGTATTCCCCTATGATATTATTTGTTATTATAATAAATAGTAAGCCTATACTGGTTGTAAATACGCAAGCTAAGAAGGTTTTGCAGTGATATCCACCTGTATTCTTTCTAAGTAAAATTAATACCATTAGATATATAATGGCTATATCTATCCTTCTAAAGAATATTCCCAGTAAAATCAATAAAGTGGTCGAAATCATATGAAGAAAAATTGACTCTAGTCCGTATTTTGTTATTTCTATATCTTCTTCATTGATTATTCTATTGCGGACAGATATCTCCACTATCCTATTGATCATTCCATTCATTGCTTTCAAGGATCTGCCTTCCCCCTCTCAATAAGCTCCTAAATTATTTATTATTGTAGATTAATGTATATATTATCGCTCTCTTAAAATTTGAGACATCTATGATATAACCAAAAGATAGGCTTGTACTACTTCCATAATTAAAAAAGTTTTACGATGAGATTCACCTGTATTTTATTCTTTCTATATCCTCATCATTTATAATTTTATTTTGAACAAATATTCCAACTATTTTATGTACAATTCTATTTATTCCTTCCAATAACTTCTGAAATTGTTTATAATTACATTAACATAAAAAATATCCACTTCTTGAAAAATGGAATCAATGGTCATTTTTTTGGAATAAGCGGTAAATATTCAGCTTTTTGGGAGGGAGGACTTTGTTCCAACAAGTTAAGATAGCAATCTGTGAAGATCAAAAAGTATTTATTAACCTGTTAAGCTCTATTATTGATTCAAAATTTAAGAAAAAAAATATTTCCTTTTCTTTAGATGTCTTTACTAATGGAGAAGAACTATTGGCAGAAGCTCTATCTTCCTCTGAAAAATATGACATTATATTCTTTGACATTGACCTGCCGGGGATAGATGGGACAGAGGCTGCTAGAAAAATACGGACTATGGATAAAGTTTGTATTTTTATTTTTATTACCTCTTTAGATGAAGAAGTTTATAAAATCTTTGATACGGGAGCATTTGATTTTATTCGAAAATCCTATTTTGATAAAGAGATTGAAGGTGTATTAAATCGTTTAATAAAAAAAATAAGCATAAATCTAAACAAGCTTACCATTAATACTCTGGAAGAAGGGCCTATGGAATTAAGAATAGATGAAATCCTCTATATTCAAGCATGCGATAAAAGGGTTTCTATCTTTACCCATGAAAATTCTTTTGGGACAACCTATCGAACTTTAAAGGAATTGCCAATGGATCTCACTCAATATCATTTTTTTCAGATATATCGTGGTCTATTGGTAAACTTAAATTATGTTTCTAAAATAATAGAGCATACCGTTCTACTGGAAAATAATGAAGAATTGCCCATCTCTAGAAGGAAGATAACAGAATTTGAAAAATTATTTTATAAATCGGCCTGATAATCAACCACCCCTTATCTCTTATTTTTATAAGTAAAGATAAAGGGTGCTAAGCTTTTCTAGCCTTATTCATAGAACAAATCAAAGAATGGATGATTTTATGCTGGATATAAATATTCTATATGTTTCTCTTTTAACCTTTATAGATTCCTTTCTATTTTTATTTCTTTTGAAATCTTTTATACATAGAAATACTCATACAAAAATCCTCCATGGACTGCTTGTAGTGGGACTGTCTTTATTAGGAATATTTCTAACGGTTTTAAATGTAGTTCCTTATATGAAAGCCATTATTGTCTCTTTTTCGCTCTTAATTTATACCTATTTTTATCATATAAAATTGGAAACCCGGTTATTTATTGTCTTTATATTTTATTTTTTAGAGATTTTTGTTGAGTCTATTTTAACCATGTTTATCTTTGGGATTCTTGATTTAGACATTAATCCTTCCGCCACGGCTATGCAAGACGTGTTTTTCATAGGTCTTTTAAGTAAATTAATGATCTTAGGATCCATCCATCTGATCCTTCAATTTGTGAAGCCCAATGATGTTTTATTGTCTAAAAAACATCATCTTTTTCTCATTATCACCCTTCTTCTTTCCATTATCTCTATGGTATTCATTTTTAATCTATCTATTGAATCAGATACCAATACATGGGGAGACTTTATATTGCTCTTTCTTGGGTTAACATTTGTAGCAATGAATATCGGTGTTTTTTATTTTTATACAAGCTTAAAGCAATCCTATAAAGACGCCCAAAGATATGAAATGAAAAAGACTTTAGATAAAATGAATGAAAAGCTCTTATCCAAAAGTGAAGCAGAGGACCACAAAGTTTCTATGGTATGGCATGATATCAAAAACCATATGAAGACTTTAGAGATTATGATGGAAGAAAAGTCCCATGCCGGATACGAAAGTTATATTCAGCCATTGAAAGAGCAAATAGAAAAGATCCCTAGAAGAATAAAAACCGGCAATAGAATTGCCGATATTGTGCTGAATGAAAAACACTCAGAAGCCTCAGCCTATAAAATAGATTTCCATACAAAAGCAGCTGTTCCCCCTAAGTTAGAAATAGAAGATGCTGATTTTAGCTCTATTCTTTTTAATACCATAGACAATGCTATAGAAGCCATAATCAATTTACCTAATAAGCAAGAGGGTTTTATTCATATAGATTTGTATCCTAGGGGCCAGACTTTATACTATTGCATTCAAAATAATTATTATGAAGGAAATACCCCTAAACAGCCCTTTTCTAAAAAAAAGTATTTATCTTCTGGATATGGCTTACAAATCGTACAGGATATTGTTTCTAAATACAATGGTCATCTGCAATATGAAAAGAATGATGAAGAATTTATTCTAACTATTCATCTGCCGGTGCTATAGGCTTGCCAATGGTATATAACAAAATTTACTTGTTCATATTCTACACAAAGGAATGGCCTCTACATCATGATGTAGAGGCCATTCCTTTCTTTTCTTATTTATTCCAATTAAGTTTTTTCAGATTATCCACCCACAAGGTTTAAGAAAGGGAAGAACGATCATAGTATAAGCAACCTGTCATAAAAATGATCCCACAGAACAATAGAAAAATTGTCCCATAAATAGGATTAGACACAATGCCTCCCACCAATATGATCAATGACCCCAACAGTCCAAATATGGGGCAGATGATTCCTTTAAAATAGCTGGTGATCATCTTATCTTTCTTCATTTTTAAGACTTTTATATATAACATCATGTAAAGTACATATCCAAATACAATGGCGACTTCACTGACATCACTGGTCCTGATTATGCCAGATTTTTGAGTAATATAATGAATCACTAGCCAAATCATGGATACTCCCAAAGAGGTAAAGCAAGAACCTAAGGATAGTTCAAATTTTGGGTGGACTTTGGCTATTTTTTCTCCATAGGGAATCATCTTCTTATCCGCCAGAGCTTTGGGCATTCTTATGCTTCCTAGAGTTACCCCATTGACTACCCCTAAGACCGAGATAATCACAAATATCAACATCATCTTACTTCCTTGGTTACCTAATAATAACTCCCCTACTGTATTTACAGCGGAATTCCCCATAGACATAATATATTCTGTGCCCAATATATTGTTTAACCCGATAAAATAAAGAAGATAAACTCCCAATACAATTAAGGGGCCAAATATAAGGGCTAAGGTCATATTTTTTTTAGGATTTTTCACTTCATTACTTATGCTCGTAGTAATAATCCAACCATCATAGGAAAAAGCAATAGGTGCTAATGCTGCAAGCCATCCTAGGCTCACATCACTTTTGGACAATAATTCTACATTTTCAGGTAGAACAGGATGGGGTGAACCCCAAAACATTCCGATGAGTGCAATGCCTAAAAGAGGAATAAGTTTAATAAAGGTAGAAAGGTTTTGAAAATATCCTCCTAACCTTAAAGATAAGATATTCAATCCATAAATTCCTACCATATAGATAAGTCCTATGAATATTTCCATTTCCAAAGTGGAAGGTAGATTAAATAACAAGCAAGTATATAGGCCTGCCACCCAGGATATCACCGCTATTAAAGTTGGATAATAGGCAAATACCTGAAACCAACCAAAACCACAGGCTATTTTGGGGGAAATAAACTCTTCATAATAACCTACAGCTCCTCCGCTGCCTTGAGTCCTCATGGACAGTTCTGTCAAGGTCAAGCTACCAAAGATGATACTAAATGCCCCTATACAAAACACCAAGATTCCTAACTTTATACTTCCTCCTGTATATTTTAATACATCATCCGCTTTAAAAAAGATTCCAGATCCGACTACAATACCTACAATCATAGTCAGTGCAGTAATAAATCCATAATGTTGTCTTTTATTTTTCATAATTTTCTCCATAAACTTAAAATATATTTGAAAGGATGATACCATTCAATTTAAGATACCCTATATCTTATCATTTATCTTTTGATTTGAATAGGTAGATTTTAAAATCTATCCTATAGGAATTTTCTTCAACATTAAATCCCTTAGGGCAGATTTTGTCTTTACAAGGACTTTCTTTATCTTATACAAAAATAAACCAAGGTATGTGTTATGCGGACCTTGGTCTTATCTTTATTAAACTTATTTTTCATAAACAATTTCATTTTCCCTATGGACATTGAGAAGTTTTGTATTGTGTAGTTCAATATGTTCCTCTAAATCTTTATAAAAGGAATACTCTCCAAAGGAATGCATGGGGATAACATATCCAGGATGAAGGGTTTCTATAAAATAATTAATAGCCAAATAAGCCTGTTCCTCTAATCTTGGATCTACGGGTACAAAGGCAAAATCTATATCTTTCCCCTTTAATAAATCCACTTCTCTTTTAAAATCAGATTCTTCATTGGCTAGTTGATCTGACGTCATCCGGTTTACCCAATGCCACCAGTTTAAGTCCCCACTATGAAAATAATTTTGTCCTTTTAGGGTGACTAGGTAGGAGTTGCCTAGGTCGGTAGTGCCATAGGCAGAAATTTTCACATCATGAATTTCTGTGTTTTCATAATGATCTAAAAGAACTAGGTTTTTAATCTTTTTCCCCTCTATTTTAGGGGCAATATCCTTGCTGAAAATAAAATATGCATTTTTCATCTCATAAAGATATTCAAATACTTCCGGTTTAAAATGATCTCCATGGGAGTGGGTAGAAAAAATATAAATATTTTTCTCTACATCAAGTCCTTTTAAGAGGACAATAGGATCAAAAATCAATAGATTTTCCTTATCCTCCACCATAAAGCCACTATGGGATAAATGTTTTATTTGTATGGTAATCACCTCTTGTTCAATAATAATTTAACTCCTTGTGCTAGTTAAATGGAGAGTTTGCTTGGAATATGAGAAAATTGGAATTTAACTCGCACAACGGATTAATTTTAAGTTGTCATTGTATGTATTCCTCATATTATATATTCCCTAATCATGATAGCATAAAACAAAATTTCCCCTTACGATTAAATTTCGAAGGTAGAATTATCTAACCAATTCCACTCTTTTCTTAAATTCTTTATAGATTGAGCAAGATGATAAAGCGCCAAATCTTTCTTCTTTGCCTCTATCATGATGTCTATATCTTGGTTTAGTCGCTTACAATTTTCTATAAATTCAACAAAGTGCTGTCCGTTTATAAAATCTGCATGCTTTCTATCTTTGGAACTCTCTTTGGGACTGGAAAAATGAATCTTTGGAGGAAAGGTATCTCCTTTCCATGTATCCAGTATTTCAGGCAATAATTCCATGACATGCTCACCATCATTATTACATATATGATGATGCACATCCAAAACCATGGGAACTCTCAATTCTTTGCATAGCCTAAGGGTTTCTTTGGCGGTAAAGGTTTTATCGTCATTTTCTAAAATGATTTTTGAAGTGATTTCTTTAGGGTATTTTCTAAAATTTTCCTTAAACCTCTTCAATGCAGCTTCCTTTCCCCCTGCCGCACTGCCCACGTGAAGCACCATTTTGCCTTGGGGATATTCCATATCTTCAAATAAATGAGCATGAAACCATAGATTTCTCTTGGTGCTTTCAACTACATTTTCATTAGTGCTATTGATAACATTGAATTGATCCGGATGGGTATCCACCCTCATGTGATTATTTTTTATTAGTTGACCTATTTGTTTAAAATCTGCTTTAAACAACTCTCTATAATTCCACTTCACTTCTGGATGGGTTGCTAGAGGGATGAGTGCAGATGTTATTCTATAAAAATGAATCTCTCTTTCAATATTGTATTCCAATATCTTTTTTAAATCTTGAGTATTCGAATATGAAATTTGTTTAAGTTTATCTAATCTTTTCTCTTCTGTATTTAACTTCTGATAATAGGTATAGGTCACATTGCTGGAGGATGTTACTTTTGGAAGTTCCAGAGCAATGGCCACATAGCCCAATCTCACCCTCATGGATACACCGCCTTACATTTGTTCTTTTTCTTTATTATGGCTTATCCTAAGGATTTATATCGAAAAATTTATGGAACAATAAAAGTCTTTAAATTATCCCTCCAACAATCATACAAGGCCCTTATTTTTATCCATATTTTAATAACAAATCACAGGGGTATCAGGGCTGATATTATCAAATATGGCTTTGGCTACCTTGTAAGGAGAATTTATGCAGCCGTGGGAGCCATTGGTCTTGTAGATATTGCCCCCAAATACACTGCGCCAACTGGCATCATGGATGCCTATTCCTCCATTAAAGGGCATCCAAAAAGTAACTGGTGAAGCGTAATCTGGACCTCTAAGGACAACATTTCTAGATTTATATTTTAATCGGAAAACTCCAGGAGGAGTAGTGTGATTTTTTTGTACATTTCCTGTAACGACATTCCCATGAGTTACTAGAGAACCTTTTTTATAAAACCACATATGTTGCCCTGATAAATCTATTTCCACATAGGTATTTCCTATATCATTACTTCCCCAGGCAAAAGCTCTTTGGTGATATTCTGGTTCTTTTGTTATGGTTTTTCCTTCCTTGATGCTTGAAATTAAATTTTGTGTTTCCTTTGCCTGATCAATGGCCCAACCATAATCCCCTCCACCTACTTTTATGGTTTTTCCTGAGGCTGTAATAAAGTTTCTTGTTTTGCCAACTGTATTATAGGTCTTGGCAAGGGTACTCATGTACTCTTTCACTTTTTCTTCATTAATTATAACCTGAAATTTCTCATCTACTTCAAGCCATTTATTAATTGTGTCACCGTCTAAGAATTCTTTATCTTTGGCAAATGTATAGGTGATTTTTGAAGATACGTATCTGTTCAGCGTATTCTTTGCTTCTATAACTTCTCTAGATTTGGAATGATATTGAGGCTCTATATAGCAACCTGCTGATTCTAGATCTAGTTCAATTTCATTTTTCAATATAAAATCTGCTGCTTGGGAAGTTAAAATAGCTCTGTCTACTTTATTGCCAAGGATTTCATCCACAATCTCATATTGATTTTCTCCATATTGAAGGCTGGCATTTTTAGGCTCGATAATCTTTCTCCCCTTGAAATAAGAGAGTCTATCTATTTGTTTCTTGAATAATATTTCGTCATAGAAAAGTTCTATAGAGGCTTTGGTGTTTTCTTTATTGAATAGGGCTATAATCCACTTAAAGGGATTCTGACGGTCTTTAAAGTCTTTAATTTCCTCTTGGGAGATATATTGTAATTCAATATCTTTTCCTTTTATTTTTTCATCTATCCCCGCTCTATCCTTTATGGTCAGTGTATAATCATTCAACCCAGTTGCCATGACCTCTTTGGCTTCTTCTGAGGTTTTTCCTGAAACGCTGATGCTATTGATTTCGGTGCCAAAATAAAAATGATCTATAAAATATAGGGTCATGACAAAATACATAATAATTAAAGTACAAAAAGAAATCCCCAGACCTATAGAAAGTTTTTTATGTTTTTTTACTCTTTCTTTTATTTTGTCTTTAAGAGACTCTCTTTTTTGTCCCTCTTCTATTTCTTCCTCTACCTCTTCAATAGATTCCTCTACCTCTATCTCTTCTTCTATTGATCCTTCTTGAACTTCCTGGATTTCTTCCTCAATAAATTCTTCTGTGGTTTCTATTGGCTCTTTCTCGAGAAGTTCCTCTATCTGTTTTTCTTCTAATTCATCTTTGAATTCCCCTGTGGGCTTTTCTATTGATTTTTCCATAGCACCTACCCCCTCGTGGACAATAAGATTAGAATACATCTTCATTCCATCTTATGAGGTAGTGTTGCTTTCTAGGACAAATTTATTTCATTTGTTTTTAATATTTTCTATGGTACATAGTTTAAGAAAAATACGTCGTAGACTGCCCTTCTTTTTATGATAGGAACAGCTGTATTAGTTAAATTCCGACTTGCTACGTTTGGGGTAAGAGTTTGTAAAATTTGCTTTCAGCAGCGTCAAAAACTCGCTTTGCTCAAACACTTGACTTAAAACGCTTCCAGCTGCATTAACAAACTCTAAACCCCTACACTATGTCAAGTCTCCATTTAACTAATCCAGCTGATCTGCAAACAGTGCGTTATAAAAAGGCTTGTCATCATAAGAGAAGCGAAGGGTCTAGGGTTTTGTTTTTAGGTCTATGATCTTTTACTGAAGCTTAGATAGCAACCATCTTTGCAACCCACTATTTATGTGTCAGCTGGGCGAGTTAAATGGAGATTTTGCTTTGTGAAGAGACTTAGGGTTTGTTAATGAAGCTAGATAGGCGCTTTAAGTCAAGTGTCTGAGCGTAGCGAGTTTTTGACGCTTCCTAGATAGCGAATTTACAAACCCTTGTTCTCGAACATGGGCAAATCGGAATTTAACTGGACCAGCTATTACTATTTATAATATGTGATATAGTCTGTGACGCATTTTTCTCCAATTATGTAAGGGCATACCCTGTTCTTGCTTTCTCTTGAGATAATCTTGTTGCTGTTTAAGAATAATCTATATACTTAATCTATTATTTAATTGATCAATAGTACGGATGATTTTTTGGGCGATATCTATTTTTCCGTCAAATAAAGCGATGACATTACCCTTTTTGTTGAAGGGATGTTCATTGAGTATTCTTTTATCCAAGCTTCCGTTTTTAATAATGTAGTTTACAATGAGGTTTACAAATTCCATTTGGTAAATATTTAATTTTTCATCAGATAAAAATTCAGAAAAAATTTCATTGGCTGCTTTGGGATCTAATCCTACAATCTTACTAACAAGTTTTAAAAGGGATTCATCTCCAAATTCCCTTTTATAATCCTCTTTGGTACCAAGATCTTTCCATAGAATTTTTTCCAGATGTTGAATATCATCTTTTCCTAAAGCTTTATTGTTTCTTAATTTGTACACCACTAGATCGTCTTGATTTTTCTTTAAATATACATTCACTTTTTTTCGGTAATTTTCCATATTGTTTACATTATATTCCCCCGGATGTTCTTGACTGGTGAGGATTTCATCGGTGAAGTTTGTGTAGTAAATTTGCTTAGACTCCTCTTCAATAAATCTCACCAACTCTCGAAGGGCTTCCCGTACCCTTTCATAGTCCAAAAGGTCAGCATTATCCCAGAATTCTTGAGTTTGAACCTCTAATATCAATTCTTCCTGTCTTTTAACTCTTTCAATGGTACCTTTTTTAGAAAGTTTTTCTGCTGTGGTAATCACCCTATTTTTAGGTCTCGAGGAGGCCAATCCCTTTAACTCAGCATACTGAATAGTATACATTAAAAAGTCAAATCTTTTGGCCATCTCATCTTCCTCTAGGAAAGGAATCAAGGGGGCAATATGTTCTTCCAGTTCTCTGGTATCTTGATCAGTTAGATTTTCATAGGCTGTTTCTTGGTTAAATTGATGGATATATTTTAGTTTCATGCGGGAGCTGAATTTACTTTCATTAATTCTTAAAACATCTCCTAAAACATCCTTTATTAAATGTTTTCTATAATTCTCATAATCTTTCCTCTGATAGTCTATAGGTTGGAGCTCTTTAATAATTCCCACTTTAATATTGAAAATCTTTTCTGTTAGGGATTTTTCCACCTTGGCTTCTTTACCATTTTTCTCTATTCTGAAAAACTCGAAGTTTCCACAATAGTCAAAAATCCTAAATTCCTTTTTATCCAATCCCACTCCAAAGAGATCTTCACAAAGTCTAGTGCCCCGACCAATCATCTGCCAAAATTTTGTTTTGGATCGGACTTTTTTGAAGAATACCAGATTTAAAATTTCGGGAATATCAATACCTGTATCTAGCATATCCACTGATACGGCAATTTGGGGAAGTTTTTCCTTGGTTTCAAAGTCTTCCATAGTACTATCTACATAGGAAATCCCTGTATATACTGGTTTTGTAAATTCTCCTTTATATTCTGGATATAAAATATTAAAGCGTTTTACAATAAAATCTGCATGTTTTTTATTTTTGGCAAAGATAATGGTTTTCCCTAATTTATCCCCACCTTCTACCTTTAAACCTTTTTCCATTAGCTCCCTAAGGACTAAATCAATGGTATTATTGTTGAATAAAAAAGAATTTAATTCCGCTCCACTAATCTCTCTTACTCCATCTTCAAAGGTCTCCTCAAAGATTTCCTTTTCTTCCTCAGCCAAATCATCGTAATGAATCCCCTCTTCCATGAACTTCATAGTAGTTTCTATCGTATGATAAGGAACCAAGTATCCACCCTTTATAGCCTCATCCAGTTCATAGGCATAGGTAGGCACGCTGTTTTCTAGTTCAAAGATTTCGTAGGTATTTTTATCTATATCACTTCTAGGGGTGGCGGTAAGGCCTAATAAGATGGCATCAAAATAGTTAAAGATAGCCTGATATTTTTTATAAATACTTCGGTGACTTTCATCTATAATGATTAAATCAAAATGTCCCCGAGTAAAAAGCTTTTTACCATCTTGGCCTTCTGCATCATCTATGGCATTCATCATGGTCGGATAGGTAGAAAAGACCATCCTACTTTCTGGGTTATCCTTACTATCCAATAGATTACATAGGGAAAGTTCAGGAAGTAAATTTTTAAAATTTTTCTTGGCCTGTCTAACTAGGGCTGTTCTGTCGGCTAAAAATAAGATGTTTTTCACCCATCCTCTATTGATTAATACATCCACTAGAGAGATAGCCGTTCGAGTCTTTCCTGAGCCTGTAGCCATAACTAACAGTGTCTTTCGGTTGCCTTTATTCAAACTATCACAAACGGCACTAATGGCCATTTTTTGATAAGGTCTATTGGTGATTTCATCTTTGATATTAGGGTTTTCTAAGGATTCTTTATGCTGTCCCTTATAGATCATCCATAGAAGCTCTTCCTTGGTATATAGTCCTGATACTATGCGTTCAGGGTAGTTTTCATAATCCCATAGATAGTATTCAAAACCGTTCGTATAGAAAATAACAGGTCTAACTCCATATTGTCTTTCTAAACAATCAGCATACCTCCGAGCCTGTACTTGTCCTATTTTGGGATCCACACTGGTTTTTTTAGCTTCTACTAGAGCTAGGGGCTTTCCGTCATCCCCATAGAGAACGTAGTCTATATAACCTATACCTGATGTATTGGGCATGCCAGTAACTTCTACTTCTTCTAGGCAATCTTTTCCTATCCTCCAACCACATAATTCTAGTTCTAGATCAATATACATTTTCCGGGTAGCAAATTCGGTGATCTCATCCACCTTAAATTCTCTAGTTTGGCGATTATTTTCTCGTTTTTTCGTGTTTTCCTCCCTGAGATATTGGTTTTCCTTGATGATCTCTTCTAATTTTCTATCCTTTTGGCCTAATTTTTCATAGAGATCCTGTAGTTCCTGTCTAGTCTTCCTCTCCTGTCCGCTATCTCCTAGTAATTCTTCATTGAAGGTTCTTTCCTCGTATTCATCAGAATAACAGTAATCAATCCAGGAGATAAATTCAAAAAGATTTTTTAAGGCTAAAACCGCTTGATCTCTAGAAACCGGTGTAGAGGTATGAACAGCTTTGTTTCCCAGTTTTTGTATGTAGATAAGCATCGGAAATAGTTTGCTATCAATAATGCTTTTAAATTTATAATCATGAATTAAAGCCCCTAGCCTTTCATCGTAGGGAGGAGTTAACTCCTCATCAAAGCTATAAAGCCATTTGATGGCAAGCTCTAGGGATCTTCGAGTGAGTATGGCCGTAGTAGCGTAAGACACCACTAGGCTTTTCTCCGCTTCTATACAGGCATAAGTGAATGAATTATATTTGGATTCTTTTTTTAGAAAATCAAAGTTATAATACATGACTTTCCCCCTATCTCAGATATTTAGTGCAAAATCCTTATAGACTATTTTATGAAAATAATTCCCCTTTAAAGGCTCTTTGCATTAAGCTGTTGAAATTGTTTTCCATTTCAACTAAAGACTTTTCCATGAGTTGTTTTTGGGCTTCTATTTTTTGTACGATGTTGGCAAATTGGTTTTGGAAATGGATGGGTGGTATAGGAATATCTAAATCATTAAGTATTCTTAAATTAATATTTTTTTGTGCTGACTCCGGTGCGCTGGCTTCAATAATCTCCTGTAAAAATCTAAACCAAAGTTGAACATACATATTGTCTACCTTTTCTGTAGGTATAAATGCCACTATACTATCGGGAAAACATGCATCAAATCCCAAAATAGTCGTTTTAGCAATATTTGCAGCTATTGTAATACACAATGTCCCTTTACTCCACATCTTACTTTGTTTTAAGCCAAGTTCTGAATAAGTTTGAAAGTAGTTATTAATATATAAGCCTGCATTAGCAATATCACCCGTTTGAACAAAAGGATATGGTCCTCCTAATAATTCGGGAGCATTTCTTGGCCTATGTTTTGATTTACCTCTTTGCAAATTACCAACTTCTTTTAATGTTCTAATCTCCCATCCCTTAGAATTAGTAATTGGATCTCCAAACATTTCATAAAATATTGATTGGATATACTCATCTAAAAGTGTGATTTGTTCTTTTCTTGCATCTATTGAGGCCTGTGCCTTACCAAGGACTTCTACGATTCTTTCTTGGATTTGGAGGGAAGGAAGGGGGATTTGCGCTTCTGATAAATCCCCTAGCTTAATGTACTTGATTACTCCACCTATAGAACCGTTTCTTAAAATATCAATATATTTACTCATAAAATAGTATAAAAATTTAATGTCCAGAATATTTTTGTCCATAGACTCAATAATGTAGGTTCTTTGATAGGCATTAAATTTCCCTTCATAATACTTGACATTTAAATCTCCATTACCTGCTACCAAAACACATTCACAATCATAAGCATAAGAATTAATCCATAAATTATTTACAGAACATGTGAAAAAGGGATATTTACCATCTTTATCACTAGCATTAGCATCCAACTTGCCAGTCATTATTCTTACATAATCACCTAGTCTTCTATATTCCATCCCCTACACCATCCTCTCCAAATCCTCTAGCCCCTGAAGAATCTGCTGTTCTAGGTCTTTTATTTTTCCTATAATCACCTTAGGTTCTTCATACTCTACTTCTTCATATTCGATCTCTTTATATCGGTTAATGGACAGGTCATAGTCATTTTTCACAATCTCCTCTTTATCCACAAAGAAGGATTGTTCTGTTCTTTTTCTATCCCTTTCTTCTGCCCTATTATGATATCTCTTGATGATATCTTGAATATCATTTTCCTCTATGGGTTGACGTTTATCATCTAGGGAGTAGCCATCGGCTTTCATGTCGTAGAACCATACTTTGTCTGTGCCACCAGCTCCTGTTTTGGTAAAAAGAAGTATTGCTGTAGACACTCCGGCATAGGGTTTAAATACTCCACTAGGCATGGAAATGACACCATGAAGATGATGTTTTTCTACGATTTCTTTTCTGATGGCCTTATGAGCCTGGGAGCTTCCGAAGAGTACTCCATCAGGAACTATTGAAGCACAGCGTCCTCCTTTTTTTAGTATGCGAAGAAATAGGGATAAAAATAAAAGTTCGGTTTTTTTGGTCTTGGTGACCTTTAATAAATCCGCTGATACACTGTCATAGTCTAAAGACCCTTTAAAGGGGGGATTGGCTAGAACTAAAGTATATTCTTCTTCATCCTTATTACTCTCTGATAAGGAGTCTCTATACTCTATATTGGGATTTTCTACCCCATGGAGCATCATGTTCATGGCTCCTATACGCAGCATGGTTCTATCCATATCGTTGCCGTGGAACATGGTTTTATTGTAATGATCTCTTAATTCCTTGACAGCAAATAAACCTTCATTATTTTTTTGTAAATACTCTCCTGCTGCTACTAAAAAACCGGCAGTCCCTGCGGCAGGATCAATGATAATGTCGGTAGGGGTAGGCTTCATCAGTTCCACCATCATCTTAATGATATGTCTTGGAGTCCTAAACTGTCCATTGGTGCCTGCGGTGGCCACTTTGGAAAGTAGGTATTCGTATAAATCTCCATTAGCATCCCTATCCCTTAGAGGTAAGGTATCAATATTAGTGACAATTTTCTCTAGCATCTGGGGGGTGGGGATCATAAAGATGGCATCATCCATATATTGTGCAAAGGCCGAGTCCTTATCTCCATGCATGGTCTTAATAAAGGGAAATATCTCCTTTGATATTACTTCATGCATATCCTTGGCAGGTAATTGTTTGAAGTTTTTCCATCTTAGACCCTGGTGGTTCTCTTTAAATATTTTTTCCGACTCTATACCAAAGATTTCAGCATTTTGCTCTAAGTCGGTTTGTTTATCATCTAATCCCTTTATAAATAATAGATAGGTAAATTGTTCGATAACGGATAGAGGATTGGTAATCCCTCCTGTCCAAAATATCTCCCATATTTTATCTACTTTATTTTTCAACTCTCCAGTAACCATGATTAGTCTCCTCCTGTTTTCATTGCTTAATATTCATTATAGCAAATAATGAAGGATATTTGGAGATTAGTGTATAAGGAATGATTGTGCATAGCAGCCTTAAAAAGTAAATATTCTACGATATAAATTCCTAAAATTAACTTCTTGGACTATGGAGACAATAATCATTACATTTTTCTTTAGAAAGGAGGACTAGCATAGAAAAGGTTTAACCGGCGAATAAGAATAAACAAGCTGGCCAAGAGCGATTAAAAAACCCCTATTGGCCAGCTTGCTTATTCTATTCTTCTTAGTATTTCCCAAAATATTTTTATCTAAATCAATTTAATATCTTAAAAAACATTTACTTTTTATCCTTAACGTTGATAGAACTCCATGCCCTTTTGGGACAATTTCTCTTCCCAAATCATCTGCAACAAAGCTAAATCTTCGCTATAATCTGTTTTTGATTCATCTTTATCATATTGAAGCTTCTCAAGTATCTCTATTGTAAAATTGGATTCTCCCTGCTCTTTCCATGCTTTTTGTAGTTCTTTATTCAGAAAACTATTAAATTTTAATTGAAACTTAGTTTTATTCATGGTCCCTTTCAAATCCTGAGTTGCTTCAATATAATACTTATTGTTGATATTGGATCGAACCATGAATATTCCCATATCTGGTTTCATGTTCTTATACTGTTCTTTCAGCTCTTTTCTTTTATCCAAGGATTAGTACCCCATTTCTTTTAATATATTTGATAAAGTACGCAAACGCTCTCCGATCAATTCTCCATCATCACTAAGGGCTTGATTGAATAATTGAATGTCTTCATCAATTTTTTGATTTTCTGTACATACAGATACAGTCATAGCATCTCCTTGCAAACCTACTCTGTCTACAATAGGATTTTCTGGATCATATAATTTTTCATATCGATAGGCTTCTTGAAAATGCAATTTGGTTCTGCAAACAAGAATTGCTAGATCCAATACCCGATGAAGAGGTAATTCCTCAGACTGCCTTGACCATTTTTCTCCCGTGTGTCTCCATACTTTGGCTGAAATATCCACTTTGCCTCGATCATTCCATTGGGCTAATCCTAATGAGAGACCCTTTGCATCCGTATTATAAGCATATCTTCCATCTACATTTTCATAATTTTCCGATACAATAACTGGTTTGTGTTTTAAAGTAGTTGGGATTTTCATCATATTTTCCTCCCTGTAATTGAGTTAATCCGTTGTACTCATTAACTTTTATATTCTGAATTTAGTAATTTACTAATCTAGTAAATTACTAAATTGATTATAGTTTACTTTTCCCCTACCGTCAATAAATTATTTAAGTTCCTTCCGAGAAAACAGCTAAGACCGCTCTAGTAAAATAGGAAAGTCTGATCCTAGAAGAACATGATCAACTTTCCTATTTCAAAATAAAAGATTTTCTTTCTTCCTTTTCTTTCTTCCTTTTCTTTCTTCCTTTTCTTTCTTCCTTTATAAAACCCCCTCAGCTACATATTCTGAGGGGGTTATGTCTTGTGCTTAATTTTTCGTGGGATAAGGTGCCTTGCTAATTGTTTCTAGGAAATTTTAAATCTTTTTTAAAATCTTCTATTGTTTTTTCAAGCAAACCATAATTGACTATATATCCAAATTTATTGTCTGTTCTGTCAAGTTTTATCGCCTTGGAAGTTAATAAGTTATTAATATGATAGGATATTGTAGCACTGGATACGCCTAAGACATTTGCTATTTCCTTTATCGATGTCTCTCCTAATGCAATTCGCTTTAATACCTCATATCTTGTTTTATCTCCTAAATTTTTAAATATCTGAACCCTTTCATAGGTTTTATTCTCATTTATCTCTTCAATTTGCTTTAATGCCTCTTCTATCTTTAGCCCAAATACAATCATACTTTCCTCTTCCTTAGGCATTAGACTAATAGAATAGGCAAAAGTTATACTAACCAGTAAATGTACTATTTCTCCCTTTATCATGCTTAAATTGAAAAGAGAATAGGTTAAATCCTCCAATGATTCAGCCCCATTTTTATTTAAATAATTTTCAAGATATTGACCATAATCTTTTATCTTCTTTGTCAGGGGTTTATAAAACTCTTCAAAGATTGGGTATATCTTTATCATTAGATCCACATATTTCCGCATATATAGTGCAGGGTCTTCTACAATTAGAAAAAGATTCCACTTTAAACCAGGATCAATGGATAACTCCTTTATAAAAGATAATATATCCTTTTTATTTAAACAGATCTCTTCTGCTCTTTTCATTATTTCATTAGAATCTACTTGATTTTCTTCATTGATTATTAAAGAATATATGATATTTTTATTGATATCTTCTTCTGTTAAGGTTAATAAATAATCTAAAAACTTATTTTCATCCCTATACCCCAAGATAGTATCTGATTTAATATTTAAATCAATAAAACTATGTTCACTTGAGAATGGTTTTGTATAAAACTCTTCAATTTCTTTACTAAATGGTTTTAGTTTTTCCTCCACCTTTTTCACAAAATCCAAATATTCATCCATATTGATATTTTTATAATTATAATCCTTTTTGGATTCTTCATAGGATTCCATATGATACAATAATTTGGGGAATCTTAAAAAATCATAAACTTTACTCTCATCAGGATAAAATTTAAAATTCATCTACAACGTCTCCTTTTGTCCTAGTTCCAGCCTCTTCACTATAACTGATTAAATCCTTTTTATACTTCAATGTGGTTATAATCAATATTGTTCCCGCTATTGCAATTACATAATTTGGTAGGATTACATCATAAAGGTATCCAAAAATCATTTGCCCTATTGGAATCAATATAGTCATAGCTAAGCCCATTATGGTGGATACCCTTCCCATTAGATCCAAAGGTACAATTTCACTAAAAAGTGTATTTAAAGCAATGTTGGCAAAGGTAGCAAATAATCCAATAAAAAATGAAGTGATCAGTAGTAAAATATAAGGAATTAGATTAGAGCTAAAGAAATGTAAAGGGATCATTGCCATAATCAATACGGTAATCGCTATAGAAATAAAGCTCATATATAAAAGTTTGCCTATTTTGATTTTTTTAATATGTTTACCTCCAATAAGCGGAGCCACTATAAATGAAGAGGATAACACCATCTGAAATAAACCGAATTTAAAATCAGATGTTTTTAAAATCTCCTTTATAATAAATACCAACCCTATTGATACCAATGGAGATACACAAAAGTTTAAAATCCCGCCAGAAGATATAATTGTAGTTACTAGCTTGTTCTCTCTTAATAGGCTTATACCCCCAATCAAATCATCTTTAAAGGATTTTATGCCCATTTTCTCAGGGACTTTATGATTTTTAGGTATATTTATAAACATTTCGCTTATAGAAGATAAAAAAAAGCTAATTGAATTAACAATGAGTATTAATGCCATACCGAAGCTTCCATAAATCAAGGCAGCAATGATAGGGGCTAATAAATCCCCAATACTCACTGCCAAGGATTTTGCAGAATTGGCTTCAAGGAAATCCTCCTTGTCAACAATACTTGGTAATACTGCCGCCATTGATGAATGAAAAAATATTTCTGTAATTTCTAAGAGAATAACCAAAACATAGATTAATGGTACACTTAGACTGCCTCTATGGATAAAGATTAGTGCGTAAATCCCTATGATAACTGCATTTAATAGATCCAATAATACAATAGACTTTTTTCGATCAAACCAATCCCCAAAAACCCCTGCAATAGGTGAGAAAATAAGTCGAGGAATAATGATAATCGATAGAATAGATGCAAATACTGTAGCCGACCCAGTGAGATCTAGTACATACAAGGATAATGCAAATTGTTGCATATTGCTTCCTAATAATGAAACTAAATTCCCTAGGATAAACAATGTAAAATCTTTTTGCTTTATAAGCTTTTTCATGGCAACACCTCATTGTTATATTCTTAACTTCATTATATTCTTATAATATTTTGATGTCAATCTATTCATTAGATAAATATCTAATGAATAGATATCTACAATTAGAAAACCCCCGGTCAAACCGGGGGTTCCAAAAAGCTTTAGCTTGAGTATCACTACTTTTTTGTTTTATGATGTTTAATTCGTCTTTTTCTACATATAGGAATCAAATTTTCTTAAATTATTCCTTCTTGGTATCTATTCATTTTCCAGCATATTATTAAGTAACAGTTGTCTATTATTAATAAACAATTCTGTTACCTTATAGCTCTCCGTTTCCTCATATGTAATTTCTCTAATCTTGCCATCGCCAAAGGATAATATGGACGCACCTGGCATACCAAGTAGGATAGGAGAATGACTTGCAATAATAAACTGCGTTCCTTTTTGGGCTAAATTATATATTAATATCAATAATGTCAATTGTCTCTGGGGTGATAAAGCTGCTTCTGGCTCATCTAGAATATATAATCCTTTTGTAGTAAAGCGGTTTTGAATAAGTGCAAGAAAGCTTTCTCCATGTGACTGTTCATGCATAGATTTACCCCCATAGCTTTCATAATAGGCACTATAGTCATCTCCATCTCTATAATCTTCAATCTTGCTAGCAACATTATAAAAGCTTTCCGCACGAAGGAAGAAGTTACTTTTAGGCCTTGAGACCCCCTTTATGACAGTAATTGCTTGATGTAACTCAGAATGAGTATCCATTGTGGAGAAGTTAAAATTTCTATTTCCTCCTTCCGGGTTAAATCCATAAGCCACTGCGATACTTTCAAGTAAGGTAGATTTACCCGTTCCATTTTCCCCTACAAAAAAAGTAATATTGCTATTAAAATAAAGCTGGTTAATGGATTGAATAGAAGGAATATTTCGGCTATAATTGCTTTTTTCAACTCGAGCCCAATCAATTTTAATACCTTTGATAAATTTCTCATCCATATGATTGCCTCCGTATTATATTGATAATTTATTTAGAAGAAAATACCACACTTATCATGGACCTCTCCTCTTCTATCTAAACTTTTTTAAATACTCCCCTGCAGAACGGTTCATCTCCAAGGAAAAATCTGACATGTATTTGCGGTTACATAAGGCTTTAATCTCTTCTATAGACCTTTTATTTAGTCCTCTTTTTTCATTTCTAATCTGATGCATCTCTCCATGTTCTTGCTTGGTTAGCCTACGATATGTATTTTCATATACAATATATTCTTTTTCAAATCGTATAGGTTTTTGTCTATCTTTTTGTTGTTGGGTAGGATATCCATATACTATCATAGCCGCTGGAATACAATAGTCAGGAAGGTCCAATAGCTCTCTAATAGTCTCACAGTTTTCTAATATATCTCCTATATAGCAAGAGCCAATTCCCAAGGACTCTGCGGCTACTACTGTATTTTGTGCGGCGATGATAGCATCGGCACAGGCTAGTAAGATATCTCCCTCCCCTGGATTTCTAGGACTACAATCATTTAATGTAAAGGTATCATACCATCTTTGATAATCTGCTAAAAAAATGAGTACTAAGGGAGCTTTTGCGATAAAGGGTTGATTGTCACAAGCTATAGCAAGTTCTGCTTTTAACTTTTCATCTGTAATATCTAGGATGCTATAGAGCATCATGCAGCCCGCCGTAGGTGCTTCAAAAGCTGATTGCAGAATTTCTTCTTTGATATTTGGTTCTATTTTTCTGTCTTCAAATACTCTAACTGATTTTCTTTCTTTAATTTGCTTTAATACTTCATTCATAAATTCCCTCTCCTTTATGATGATTTCTACACTCTATAACTCTTTTAGCCTCTTGAGACTTCTTAAAACCAGTCTCTGTTCCAATAAATACTATCCATCTTAATTTTTTGGCTATTACAAACCATTTAAACTTTTTATAATAATGGTTTTAGCATCATATTCTATCAATCCATCTCTTCGCATTTTATTTAGCTCCCTACCTAGAGATGATCTTTGTACTCCCAATCTTTCGGCTAATTCCTTTTTAGAAATATTTAAGCTTATAATATTGCTTCTTTGAAGGTGATATTCATACTTTAAATAATCCATAATTCTTTGTCGGATGGTTTTAAGAGATATAGCATTGATTTTGTCTGATAATACAAGAGTTTTATCTGATATGACCCTGAGCAATCTAACCATAAAATCAGGATTGTTTTGGCTGAGCTTAAGGGTTAGTTCTTTAGGAATGTGTAGGATAATAGACTTAGATTCAGAAACCACCGTCATGGGATAAGCATTTCTACTGGAAAACATTAAATTTGCACCAAATACATCCCCTCCCGAAAAAACACTTATTTTTAATATATTTCCATCCTCTTCTATTTTTTGGACTGAAACTTTCCCCTCTAGGAGGATATCCATGCCGTGGCATTGTTCATTTTGAAGATGGATAATCTGCCCCCTATCATATTTATCTATTGTATATTTGGATGAATGAAATATTTCTAAGAATTGATCTTTTAAAAAAGGCTGAAAAAGACTGAGAGACAATAAGGCGTCTATATATTTTTCAATATTTATTTCTTTTCCTCCCTTCCATGTGTTACCAAGGTAACTTTTTTATCTATTGATATCAAGTATACTAAAGAAAATCCCAAGGGGAAAGGAGTTTTGATGTATTTGTGAAAATCTATGGTTTATTCATTGGAAATCAGAGAAATGTAGAAAATCTTACAAATTCTAATAATTATAGGAGGTGCTTATGGTGGATATCTTTACCTTAATTTTTTGGGTAATTACCCTGCTTTGGTTTACTTTTTCTATTCTAAAGGATAAGAAAAAAACTTTTAATGCTGTGAAAATGTCCAGTGGTATGATGAAACATATGGCAGGAGAAATCATTGGTATTTTATTTCTGATCGGGCTCATTCTAACCTTTATTCCCCCGGAGTCCATACAGCAATATGCAGGGCAATCTAGTTCTCTTCTAACTACAGTAATCTTTGCCCTCATAGGTTGTGTTACTTTGATACCAGCCTTTGTGGCCTTTCCTCTTGTAGGTTCTTTAATGGCTGCAGGAGCAAATATTGTACCAGTGACTGCCTTTTTAACCACACTAACCATGGTGGGAATAGTAACTTTTCCGCTAGAAAAGAAAGAGTTTGGTACTAAATTTACTATAATTAGAAATTCTTTAAGCTTTATTTTTGCTATTGTCATTGCACTGCTCATGGGGGTGATCCTATGAACAAAGTAAAACAAACCATTCACCAAAATAAGCTTTTATTCTTAGTTTTGCTGGCATATATCGGGTTATCCATTTTTATGCCTGCTAAAGCTCTTCAGTCCCTACAAAATAGTCTCTACTATGTAAAAGAAATGTTAATGATTATGCCTGTTATCTTACTACTCACGTCCTTAATTTCTGCTTGGGTGCCTAGAGAGGCTATTGAAAGGAATTTTGGTCAAAACTCTGGTTTTAAGGGATCTATTTTCTCCTTTCTTCTAGGTAGCTTTTCCGCTGGGCCCATCTATGCAGCTTTTCCTGTATGTAAAGCTCTTCTATCTAAAGGAGCTAGTATTTCAAATATTGTCATCATCCTTAGTGCCTGGGCAGTTATTAAAGTCCCTATGTTGCTAAATGAGGCCAAATTCCTCGGACCTAAGTTTATGGCTCTACGCTGGGTGCTAACTACCCTAGCTATTTTCGTGATGGGGTATCTTACATCAAGGTTAGTAAAAAAAGAGGATCTTCCCGAAAAAGACGTTGGAAATGAAACAAAGGAAAATCCCCTCCATATTGTCTCAGAATATTGTTTAGGTTGTGGAGTCTGTGAGATAATCGCTCCCAATTATTTTAAAGTAGTCAATAAAAAAGCTAACCTTCTTCGTCGAGATGTTGACGAAGAAGAGTTAACCCTCATAAAAGAAGCGGTAAAAAAATGTCCATCAAAGGTAATTGAATACACCGAAGTAAAGGTAACAACTCATGATCGAGGATAGTGCTACTGGATTGCCCCTTTTCTGTGTCTTTATAATCATGACCGCCGGCTAAGCCGACGGTCATGATTCATCGTATTTTATCTAAGAATTCGCCTATGTCCTCTCCTGATTTTCCAATCTCTAGGCTTCAGGTTTTGCATTTTATTCTATATACCCCTTTTCCTTCATTAACCTTAATACTAAGGTTTGTCTCTTTTGAGCTTGTTCTAAGTGTTCTTGGGGATTATAAATACTAGGTCCCTTTAATACTCCGGCCAAAAGGGCACATTCTTCTGTGTTTAAATCTTGAACCTCTTTATGAAAAAAGCTTTGGCTGGCTTCCTGTATACCATAGGCCCCAGCACCAAAATAACTATTGTTTAAATACATTTCCAATATCTCTTCTTTGCTATAGGTCCTCTCTAACTTCCATGCTAAAAATAGTTCCTTTATCTTTCTATTTAGCGTTTTCTCTCGGGTTAGAAATAGATTTTTGGCAAGTTGTTGAGTAATGGTACTACCTCCTTGCTCAAGACTTCTTTCTTTGATAGTAAGCGTCCTTTAATAACATGTACCAATAAATTATGGCAGCCATTTGGCTGCCACTGTTATTTTTTATTTTGTGCGACATGCTGCTTGAACCTGTGGGTTCCATGGAAGCATCTTGTCTAGCATAT